>DATNRC010000473.1:0-16102 GCA_036703705.1 Candidatus Obscuribacterales bacterium | reverse complement strand
AGAGCTTCAGGCTTTGCTTGTCCTTTGGAAGCAGCAGCGCCTGGCACGCTCTTCTTTGTTGCGGTCGAAAGATCGCTTGCTGCAGAATGAGGCATCTCGTTTTTCCCTATCTCAGTTTTGCCTTTGCTGCTCGACGATTTGCTGTCGGCTGTTGATGGCGAATGGCCTGTATCTTCAAAGAATCGAATGCTGAACGATGGCTTTTCCCCCGCAAAGAGGTTCTTCAGTACCATATCCGGTGCCAGAGATCGAAGCACTGCCTGCGGTGAGACAGAAGACAGCGATGCTCGCCAGGATTTGATCGTTTTTCCCGGCTGCGTGAGAAATGCGCAGATTGCGCGGTATACAGGGTTGTGGAAACTGGCGTCGATCTCCCAGGCAGCAATCAGCCCCCAAATTCGGCTGTGCTCCCTTATCCACTCAATGCTCTTCAAAAATCTGCCGCGAGGAGATTTGG
The DNA here is from genome assembly GCA_036703705.1 of Candidatus Obscuribacterales bacterium. Classification (GTDB taxonomy): domain Bacteria; phylum Cyanobacteriota; class Vampirovibrionia; order Obscuribacterales; family Obscuribacteraceae; genus DATNRC01. The sequence goes on along the minus strand of DATNRC010000473.1, from coordinate 15,645 downwards.
ACCAGGCTGTCACCGACGAGCTGTCGATGACGAGCGGCTGCCCCGGCAAGTGCAGCGCATACGGACGGACATTCGTCAGTGTTTGATCGGGCGGGGCCCAGTTTTCAAACAGGTCTCTGCTGTTATAGCAGAGCAAAACGAGGTCGGGTTCGTACTTGAGCACCTGCTCCTTGAGCTGCAAAAACTCCTGCGCGGTGGAATAACCCGAGGTGGCGAAGTTAAGAACCTGAACAGGCTTTCGAGTCGACTGGCTCAGTGATTGCTGCAACTTATAACCGAATGTCTTTTCGATCGGCACTTGCAATGCTTCCACCATTGAATCACCGAGCAGGGCGATACGCATCGTATTCGTGGGTTTAGCAACGGTCAGCCCGGGCTCTCGCATACCGTCTTCGTTGAAGTAAGACTTCGAATAGCCTTCCGAGCGCCACGTCACTCGTTTGTTCGGCATGTGCGTGAAGCCCATCTTGTCGTCGAGCTTGAAAATTTCTTCCTCGCCGAGTCCCGCGAGGAAAAGAACGGATTCAACAACCAAAATCGCTATTAGCTGCCAGACGGCAATTTGCGCCAAAAGTGTGATGCCCCACTTGCGCCGTTTCGCGCTCGCTTGCCCCGGCAATGTTTGTGGTCGTAGTGGTGCGGCTACAGGCATGGGCAATCGGAATTAAAACTGGAAGTACACAAAAGGAACAGCGGTAAGTGGTTTGGCGGCAGCCATCAAGATGAGTGCTGCCGTCCATGATGCCAGGCGAACCGGCATGGCAAACGACATTGACGGTTGAAGAATTCCGAGCGCGCGCGTTGCTGGAAGAAGTTTCGGCTGCGCGCTTAGGAAATCGGATATCAGCCAATAGATGACGTAAACGCCAAGGAAGCAGATGATGCCGGATTTCTCGATTGTTTCATACAGAGCGCAGGGTCCGCCGAAATTGAAGGCGCTCATAAGCATGTTTGATGCATGCGCCATATCCGGTGCCCTGAAAATTGCATAAGTGACGGTTATGAACGACATCGTCAGGAACGTTCCAAACCACCTCCCCGCGCTCGTTTCGAAAACCATTGCCAGTGCTTGAGAATGAGCAAGCAAATTGCGCCATTCTCGATTGGCAATCAAGCCGACGCCCTGAAGCGCTCCAAACACAACATAATGCCAGCTCGCTCCATGCCAGAGCCCGCAGGCGACCATGGTAATGAACAGATTGCGCCACGTAAAAAGGATCCCTCCCTTTGACCCGCCCAGAGGAATATAAACATAATCGCGTAACCAATAGGAAAGCGACATGTGCCAACGCCGCCAGAAGTCAGACAGGTCATGGGAGAGATAGGGCAGCTGAAAGTTTTCTGGCAAGCGGATACCCAAGAGCAGTGCTGAACCGCGACCGATGTCCGTATATCCGGAGAAGTCGCAATAAACTTGAATGACGAATCCAATCATGGCGATCAGGGCATCGGCGGAGGATAGTGCCGACAAGCTTGTGAAGGGAGTGAAGATGACCGCCCCGATTGGATCTGCAATGGCGACCTTCTTGAAGAGACCCTTCATGATGAGCGTCGTGCCCTCAACGAACAAAGGTCCGGCGAAAGGCTCCGGCTTTCTCAATTTTTCGCAGAAGTCCTGATAACGTTTGATCGGACCGGCAATTTGCGAGGGGAAGAAGGAAGCAAAAGTGGCGAACTCAAGGAACGAGCGCACCGGCTTGTCGCCTTTATAGACGTCGGCGAGGTAGTGGACGAACTCGAAAACGAAAAACGAAATGCCTAGAGGAAGGATGACATCGAGAACGGGCTGATTCCATAAAGGCGCCTGTTGCCAATTAAGAGCCGGCAATTTAGCCACTGCGGCAAGCAGCCCATTGACGCCGTCTGCAAGTATGGAAAGAAAGAAGTTTGTGTATTTGTAGTAGCAAAGACAACCAAGATTCAAAAGCAGTCCGGCTGCGAAAAGCAATCTCGCCACAAGAGGTCTCGCGCTGCCCTGTAACTCGCGCCGGCTCTTTGCCGCGTGTTCGGAACTCGAGCACGACGACGATTGGCCTTCATTGCCGCCGCTGGCACCTTCGGTTTGCTCATTTGCAGATCTTGCCGAAAGCGATTTGCCGATGCCCAGTGCCAGAAGCCAGTTTGCTGCCGTGAGCGCAAGCAAGAGCACGGCATAGGCCGGCAGCCAGCTCATATAAAAAATGTAGCTCGCCACTGCCACCAGAAGAAGGCGCGCACCACCTGTGGTGCGCCAGTAGAGGAGCGCCACAATGGGCAGGAAGAGCATGTATTGCAGACTGCTGAATATCAAGCGCTGAGAAACCTTGCTATTGCTTGTATATACGGCTCGGGTGCAGAGGTCACAGTATACAAGCGCCCGCGCGGACGTTTATGCGTTGTCATTAATGTTCGGCGAACTCCACTTCTTTTGCCTGCAAAAACGCGGGTCCGCGGCGCCTTATGAAGAAAAAATCTCTGCCCTTCGCGCCCATCTTCAGGGCGCTTGGCTACTGCTCAAGGCCCTGCCAGCTCTCAAAAAGTGCCTGTTATTAGCAACCATTAATCAGCTACCCTTGACCTTATTATTAATACATATGTAGTATTTCTACATTCACATCCTTATTGGGTATCCGGCAGTTTGGTGGCATCTGGCTATCGCCCAGATGTTCGTCGGCTAGCCTTTGTGTGTTTGTTTGATGGCGATGCCGGCAGGATGTGCAGTTTGGTTGCAGGACGATAGTCCAGGAAACACATTGAGTCGACATTCCGGAGGTTTCCCCGTGCCAGCCTATTTGAACCGTGAAGAACTGAAAGCAAAAAGAGACAAGTATCTTGTCCCCAGCGTCAAGCATTTGTTTGCCGATCCGCCGCATTTTGTGCGGGGCGAGGGACAGTTTCTCTATGACGACACCGGCAAACAGTATTTGGATATGTTTGCGGGCATCGTCACGGTCAGTGTCGGGCACTGCCATCCGAAGGTCGCAAAACGAACCGTAGAGCAGGTGCAGACGTTGCAGCATACCTCCACCTCGCTCATGACGCAGCCGATTGTCGATCTGGCAGAGAAGCTTGCCGAGATAACTCCCGGCCCGTTGTCGAAATCTTTCATCACCAACTCCGGAACCGAGGCTAATGAAGCCGCCATCAAACTGGCGCGCATTGCCACTGGCAGAAACGAGGTCATTGCGCTTGAGCACTCCTATCACGGTGAATCTCACCTTGCCAACGCGCTTACTGCCAACCACAACTACAGGCCGCCCCTGCAGCCTGCCGCCGGTGTGGTTTATGCAGCCAACGCATACTGCTATCGCTGCCCTTTCAAGAAGACGCCCGACAATTGCAGTCTCGAGTGCGCAAAAGATGTGGAGCGCGTCATTCAAACGCAAACCTCAGGCAAACCTGCCGTCATGATTGCCGAACCCATTCAGGGCGTCGGCGGCGCCATCACTCCGCCCGACGACTACTTCCAGGAAGTAAAGAAAATCCTCGAGCAGTACGGGGTCTTGTTTATTGCTGACGAGGTGCAGACTGGATTTGGGCGCACCGGTAAGTTTATGTTCGGCATCTCGAACTGGGGTGTGCAGCCGGACTTCATAACGATGGCCAAGGGTCTGGGCAATGGTTTCCCCATTGGCGCATTCATCACCACGCCGGAAATTGCCGGCACCTGGCAAAAACCGCAGATAAACACCTTCGGCGGCAATCCTGTCTCGGCGGCAACGGCCTGCGCCGTCATTGATGTGATCCAGGAAGAGAAAATCATGGAAAACGCTCGCGTCGTCGGCGATTACTTGATGGAAGGATTGAAGGATTTAAAGAAGTCATTCCCGATTCTTGCAGATGTCAGAGGCAAGGGCTTGATGGTCGGCGTGGAGCTAGCCGACAAAAACAAAACCCCGCTTGCCGAAGAGACGGCGAAAGTGGTCGAGGCAGCCAAAGACGACGGTGTCGTTCTCGGCAAGGGCGGACTCTTTGGCAACGTCATCCGCATCAAACCGCCGATGATTGTAACCAAGGGCGATATCGATACCTGTCTCAAGTCTATGCGCAAAGCGCTCGAAACTGTGGCAAAGGTTCCCGTCTAGCTCGGGAATAAGCGAAGGCGACATGATTGATAAGTTGTATCTTGTGACGGGAGTGAGCGAGGATTGCGGAGACGCAATCCGCAGCGTAGTTCGAAAAACGTTGTCGGTACATTGACTAGAGAAGGATTGGAGAAAAAGAGCATTATGGCTAATGTAGTGCGTTGTGGATTGATTCAAACCAAAAACGAGGTGATTTCGCCTAACGGCGGTACTGACAGGAAACTGATCGAGAAGATCAAAGACGCAATGCTGGAAAAGCATCTCAAGTACACGGAAGAAGCGGCCGAGAAGGGCGTGAAAATTCTCTGCTACCAGGAGATTTTCAACGGCCCGTACTTCTGCGCCGAGCAGAACACCTGCTGGTACGACGCCGCCGAGGAAATTCCTGACGGTCCGACCACGCGACGTCTTAAGGAAGTGGCGAAGAAAAACGAGATGGTTCTGGTCGTGCCCATCTACGAGAAAGAGCAGACAGGAATCTACTACAACACCGCTGCCGTCATAGACGCTGATGGCACCTACCTGGGCAAATACCGCAAGACGCATATTCCTCACGTTCATCCCGGTTTCTGGGAAAAGTTCTACTTCCGTCCGGGCAACCTCGGATATCCCGTTTTTCACACTCGCTATGCGGTAATCGGCGTCTACATCTGCTACGACAGGCACTTCCCGGAGGGGGCGCGGGCGCTCGGTTTGAACGGAGCGGAAATCGTATTCAATCCATCAGCGACTGTCGCCGGACTTTCGGAATATCTGTGGAAGCTCGAGCAGCCGGCCCATGCTGCCGCCAATGGCTATTTCGTCGGCGCCATCAACAGAGTGGGCACCGAAGAACCATGGAACATCGGCGAGTTTTACGGCTCGAGCTATTTCTGCAATCCGCGCGGGCAGATTATCGCCCAGGCATCGAGAGACAAGGAAGAGCTCCTCGTCGCCGACCTCGATCTCGATGAAATCAAGGAGGTCCGCCACACCTGGCAGTTCTATCGCGACAGAAGACCAGAAACGTACGAGGCTCTGGTGAAGCTCTAATCGACCGTCTTCCCTACACCCCTCCAAACACGAGAGTAAAGAATGGCCGAACATTACAAACCACTCAAGTACAAAGCCTGGGAGATGAGCCTTGAAGAAAGGTTTCAAGAGTATCATCCTCCGCTCACAGAGCGCGAAGCGGTGCTCGAGGCGAACCGCTGCCTTTACTGCTATGATGCACCGTGCATGGTGGCATGCCCGACTCACATCGACATCCCCACATTTATTCGCAAGATTTCCACCGGCAATGTGCGCGGATCGGCGAAGACGATTCTGGAAGCCAATCTCATGGGCGCGACGTGCTCTCGAGTGTGTCCGGTTGAAGAGCTTTGCGAGGGCGCTTGCGTGCTGGCGCACGATCACAAGCCGATCATGATCGGGCGATTGCAGCGCTATGCCATGGACTATGCCGCTGAGCGCAAAGTGAAGTTTTTTGAGGCGGGCAAAAAGAACGGCTTCAAAGTAGCCGTTGTCGGTGCCGGTCCGGCGGGATTGTCTTGTGCGGGCGAGCTGGCCAAGCTCGGCTTCGACGTTACGTGCTTCGAGAAAAAGGAATGGGCCGGCGGACTGGATACCTACGGCATCGTAGTCTTTCGCGAGCCGGTCGAAGTGTCGCTTTCCGAAGTAAAGCTCGTTGAAGATCTCGGTGTGAAGATCAAAACCAACGTCACCGTGGGCAAAGACATTCAATTCGATGAGCTGCTGAATCAATTCGATGTTGTGTTTGTATCCGTCGGTCTTGGCAATGTTCCCAAAATGGGCATTGCAGGCGAGGATCTGGAGGGGGTGGTTGACGGTCTCGAGTTTATTGAAGAGACCAAAGTGAAACCATTGAGTGAGATCAAGTACGGCAAAAGAATTTGCGTCATCGGCGCCGGCAACACCGCCATCGACTGCGCAACAATTGCCAGACGCCTCGGCTCAGAACGCGTGATGATGGTTTACCGCCGTTCTGAAGCTGAGATGCCCGCTTATCATTTCGAGTACGAATTCGCCCTCAAGGAAGGGGTGAGTTTCATGTTCTTGACGCAGCCGGTGGAAATCATCGGCAATGGCGGCAAAGTCGAGGCCATCAAATGCGTGCGCATGGATCTCGGTGAACCGGACGAATCGGGCCGCCGGATTCCCGTGCCCATTCTCGGGTCTGAATTCATCACTCACTGCGACATGGTCATTATGGCGATCGGGCAGCTGAAACACAGCGATTTCATGGCCAAACTAAAGGAATATGGCGTCAAATCCTACAAAGGCTACATCGCTGTGGATCCGAAGACCAACCGCACCGATCATCCCAAGATCTTTGCCGGCGGGGATTGCATCCGCAGCAAAGGTGAGGCCTCCACAGTGATGGCGGTCCAGGACGGCAAGATTGCTGCCCGGGCAATTTACGAGCAGTTGGTGGGCCAGGAATTCCCCGAGGGGACACTGAAAACCTCGACCGACATGACGATCAACCCATCACAGGTGGTGTCACCGAACGGCCACGCTCACAAAGAACAAGCCGAAGTCACAGCAAAATCCAAAGCCTGAGGGAGACAAAATGGCAGATCTTTCAATTGACTTTTGTGGTATCAAATCGCCCAATCCGTTCTGGCTCGCCTCCGCGCCGCCCACGAACTCCGGCTATCAGGTGCAGAAGGCGTTTGAGCAGGGATGGGGTGGCGCAGTGTGGAAGACAATCGGCGCTCCGGTGCTCAACGTCTGCAACCGCTACGGCACAATCGACTACAAAGGACGAAAGATTATCGGGCTCAACAACGTCGAGCTGATAAGCGATCGCCCCGTGGACGTCAACCTCAAAGAGATAAAGGAAGTAAAGAAAAACTTTCCCAATCATGCGGTGATTGTTTCTGTCATGGTCGAATCCACCAAAGAGGCGTGGCAGGACATCATCAAACGCAGCGAAGAGACGGGCTGTGATGGATTCGAGCTCAACTTCGGCTGCCCGCACGGCATGTCCGAGCGCGGCATGGGATCGGCAATGGGGCAGGTGCCTGATTACACCTGCATGGTCACGGAGTGGGTCATGGATGTTGCCACCAAACCGGTGATCGTCAAGCTCACGCCCAATGTCACCGATATCGTCTATCCCGCCCGGGCAGCGGTCAAAGGGCGTGCCTCCGGGCTTTCGCTCATCAACACCATAAACAGCATCATGGGCGTGGATCTCGATTCTTTCGAATTGCGCCCGAATGTTGGCGGCAAGGGTGGACACGGCGGATATGCAGGACCTGCCGTGAAGCCGATTGCACTCCACCTTTTGAGCGCCGTCGCTTCCGATCCGGAAGTGGCAAGAGCGAAGGTGCCCATCTCCGGCATCGGCGGCATTGAGACCTGGCAGGATTGCGTCGAATTCATGCTCCTGGGGGCCACGTCGGTTCAGGTATGCACTGCTGTCATGCACTGGGGCTTCCGCATCGTCGAAGACATGATTGAAGGCATGTCCAATTGGATGGATGAGAAGGGCTTCAAAACGGTCTACGATTTCATCGGCAAATCGTTGCCGAGAATCTCCACATTCGGCGATTTCGACCTCGGTTTCCAGTCGGTGGCGCGCATCGATCACAACAAATGCATTCAGTGCAATCTCTGCTACATTGCCTGCAACGATGCCGCGCACCAGTGTATCGATCTCAAGGACCTGAAACTGACAAAAGAAACGGCCGATCGCCTGTGGCCGGTCGTGCGCGAAGAGGATTGCGTCGGCTGCGCTCTCTGCTCGAGCGTCTGTCCTGTGGATGACTGCATAACTATGACGGAAATCGACACCGGTCGCCCGCACATCACCTGGAATGAATTGGTGAAACAGAAGCCGGAAGTCCTCGAATGGGACAAGATGGTCGAATATCGCGAGAAGGCGAAAATTCACATTCATTAAAATCGATCGTTACAGAGCCGCCGTGGAACCACAAGGAGCCGTCGCGGGACGACGAAGAGATATCGTGGAACCATAAGGAGCCGTCGTGGGACGACGCATCGTGGGACGACAAGGAGCCGTCGTGGGACCACAAAGTCCTATCGTGGAACCACCATTGATCGCCCGGCGATCAAGGAGTATTGTTTTGGCCAAACTGAGGCCGTCCGAGGTGACGGCTGGTGACAAAAAGTAAGCCGCTCTTGGTCCGGGGACTTGCCCGAAGAAGAGCTGATGGCGCCCGCAGTGTCTCCCGCGTAAACCATAAGAACATCATGCACAGATCAATCCTGATTGCCTTATTTGCCGCCCTTTCGCTTTCATCTATCACACCGGCATTTGCAGAAGACGTGTTCAGCATTGGCTGCTCGAATTATGCAAAGGGCAATTATGCTCTTGCCAGAGCGTACTTTGCAAAGGCCGTTCAAGAAGCGCCCTCTTATTGGCCCGCGCACTACCAGCTTGCAAATACATATTTGAAGCTTGAAGACTACAACCGCGCACTGACCGAATATACCGTCTGCCTGCAGCTCTGTCCGGATTTGAAAACACGCTCGCTCTGCGCTCACGCAATGAGGCAAATCGAGAGTTTCAGGCGTGGATCCTCTCAAGTTGCGATGGCCACCCGACATCGTTTGAATAGCTCGGCGTCATCGCACTCGCAGCAAGCAACAACAAGCACAAGCGAAATGAAGGCGGAGGAATCGAAGCCTCAAGCGTCCGCAAAATCTGAAGAGCACGGCAATCAACAGTAATGAATATGTTGTTGCCCGAAGAAGAAACTTTTGAGGGACATATGCAGTCCCTTATTTGGAATCGGTGGAATGGGCTCAAGAATGCTCACCCCAAGTGCTCTCTATGAATTAAGAAGGTGCCTGGATGGCTGCTTACGCGTGAACGGTTTTTCCGCGTTCGAGTGGGCCGTCTTTTGGTCTGAAAGGAGCAATCGCGATGAAATTGCCAGTACAAGTCGTTTTTCGGAACATGAAACGTTCCGAATGGTTGGCATCCGTCATTCGGGAAAAGGTCGGCAAACTGGACAATATTTGTGACAGTTTGATGAGCTGCAGAGTCGTAGTTGAGATACCGCATCGCCATCATCGAAAGGGTAACTTCTACCACATTCGCATTGATATCTCAGCGCCGGAGGCTGAAATTGTGGTCAATCGCGAGCCTCCAGAACATGCTCAAGCAGAGGATTTGAATGCTGCTCTTCGAGATGCCTTTGATTCGGCCAAACGAAAAGTTGAGGATTACGTAAGAAAGCGCCGCGGCTTTGTGAAAACTCACAGCAGCCCTCCGCATGGAAAAGTCATTCAGTTGTTCCCGGAAGAAGGATATGGTTTTTTGGAAACGCCTGACGGTCGCGAGGTGTATTTTCACAGCAACAGCGTGATTGCCGGTAATTTCGAACGCCTGGAGATAGGCAGCGAAGTCGCATACTCTGAGGAAGAAGGAGAGAAAGGAGCTCAAGCCAGCACTGTGCGGCTCGTCAGCTGAGGAACGCGCCGTGCCATTTCGGCTTGTCCGCTAACAGAGGCGCCGTACCGGACCACGCCGCTATTTATCCCGTCATAACTGGAGTTGCCGACTTTCTGTCTTCTGCTATAATTTGATGACTGGCGGGTCATTTATCTTCCCTGTCATGTGAGCAGGGCGGCGGAGGCTTTGTGAGCGCTGTATTGAAAAAGCCGGTCGGAAGACCGAAAGACGAAAACCTCACGGCGCGAAGGCGGGCGGAAATTCTGGAAGCTGCGGCCGGTTTTTTTGCGCAATATGGCTATGCCACAGCCGACTTAGCGCTCCTGGCAGACGAACTGGGCGTGGCAAAGGGCACGCTCTATCGCTACTTCCCGAGCAAGCAGGATTTGTTTCTCGCCACAGTCGACCACTGCATGTACTGTCTGCACGATGAGATTCAGGCAGCAACTCAAGGTGTGACAGAACCGCTGGAGCGTGTTGCCGTCGCGATACGAACTTATTTCTCCTACTTCGACGCCCACCCCAATGTGGTTGAGCTTTTCATACAAGAGCGGGCAGTTTTCAAAGATCGCAAGAAGCCCACTTATTTCGCTCACCGCGAAGCGAATGTCGGACCGTGGCGCGATTTGTTCAGGGGTTTGATTGCCGAAGGGAGGCTCAGAGATGTGCCCGTGGAGACTATTACGGATGTGTTGAGCAACCTCGTTTACGGCACTATGTTCACAAACTATTTTGCAGGCAGGCGCAAGAGCTTAAAGGAACAAACGGAAGAGCTGCTCGACATAATATTTAACGGTTTAACAGCCGCCCCCGGACAGACAATAAAGACTCGCATCGATGCCCGTCGGCTGGAGCACGGAGACTGACGAATATGGACGTGGAAGCCTCGACTGCAGACAGAGAAGAAAGCACGCTGGAGCGCAAAACGACAGCTTGTGATGCTCGCACGGTCCATGCCATGGTGCCGGGAAAACGCGCCCATGCAATCAGCATCAAGAAGGGCACAACCATAGCCGCGGTTGCTGTTTTTGCCTTGTTGGTCGCTTGGTCTTCCCTGTGGTTATCGCACAAGCAATCTGGCGGCGAGACAAGGGCCGCCGCGCCGCAAGCTGTAGCTACCGTGGCTGTCGAAAAGCTGACTGAGCACGTTCTTGCCAGTCAAGTAGTGGTGAGCGGCAGTGTCTGGGCGTGGGATCCTCTGACCATTGGCGCTGAGGTCAACGGACTGAGAATCGAATCCGTGCACGTTGAAGAGGGCGATCTGGTCAAGAAAGGGCAGGTGCTCGCGCGGCTCAACTCATCGGTTTTGCAGGCCCAATTGGCGCAAGAGAAAGCCCGCTTGAAAGCCGGATTGGCCAACCTCAAAAAAGCTATTCAACCGAATCGCCCTGAAGATCTCACCTCCATAAGAGCAGCCCTGTCGCACTCGCAAGCAAGCGTGGCTGAAGAGGAGGCGAATCTCCTGAAGGCCCGGGCCAATCATGCCAACGCTCTGAGCAATGCCGCGCGCTACCGCGGACTTGCCCGTGAAGGTGCCGTGAGCGCTCAGGAAGCGGAGACAAAGGAGACGCAGGCGATTACTGCCGAAGCGGAAGTGCGCAATGCCGAGCAGCGGGTGAGAGCGGCGAAATTCATGGTCGAGCAAGCTAAACAACGCCTGGCCATGGCTGAGAAAGGCGGGCGCCAGGAAGATGTGGATATTTCCGCGGCTTCTGTCGAGGAAACGCGCGCCAATGTGAGACGGTTGGAAGCGATGCTGGAGCAAACCATAATCCGTGCTCCCAGCAACGGTCTTATCATGCGCCGAGACGCGCACCTGGGTGACATCACCTCAGCCGGCAAATCGCTCTTCCTGATTGCCAGGGACAACAGACTCGAGCTGCGCGCGCAAATTCCGGAAGTGGATATGCCAAAAGTAAAGCCGGGACAGCGGGTTGCGTGCTCTGAGGCGGCCCAGCCTGGCGTGGCCCTTTTCGGAAAGGTACGTGAAATAAGCCCGATGGTCGATCAGGACTTCCGATTGGGAACAGTGAAGATTGACTTGCCCTCCGACGGCGAAGGCTGCCGGCTGTACAAGCCGGGCAATTTCGTTCATGCGCGCATCGACCTCGGCTCCCGTTCGGTTCTTGCCTTGCCGGCGGAGGCTGTCCTCACGGCCAACAAGACCGCCCATGTATTTGTCGTCAATGCGGACAATACAGTTGCGGCTCGCACTGTGGAGACCGGCACGCGGCAGGATGGGCTGGTTGAGATTGTCTCAGGATTGCGGCGCGGCGATGACGTGGTCGTAAAAGGTGCTGGATTTCTCAAAGATGGTGACGTCGTGAGAGTTAAGCGCTCCACCGGCGGTGCTCATTCGGCCGAGAGTTAACCATCGATGAACTGGAATCTTTCTACCTGGTCGATAAAAAATCCAGTCCCCACGCTGGTTCTCTTTCTGGTGCTCACGGTTTTGGGCGGGCTCGCAGCAGCCACCCTCGGCATTGATGAAAGCCCAAACATCGATGTGCCTGTGGCATCGGTCACGGTCACGCAGCTGGGCGCAGCGCCTTCGGAGCTCGAGACTCAGGTGACGCGCAAAATCGAAGATGCGGTTGCCGGCATCGGCAACGTCAAGCACATTATCTCGACGGTAAACACTGGCTCTTCACTGACGAGCATCGAATTCGAGCTGGGCACAAACACAGACCGTGCCGTCAACGACGTCCGGGATGCGGTGGCGAAAATTCGCCAGGATTTGCCTGACAGCATCAACGAGCCGATTGTGCAGAGAGTTGATTTTGTTGGCGGACCCTTTGTCACTTATACGGTTGAGGCGCCTGGATTGAAACCGGCGGAGCTAAGCTGGCTTGTCGATAATGACATTGCCAGGAGCCTGCTCTCGGTGCGCGGCGTCGGACAGATACAAAGGGCCGGCGGCGTAGAGAGAGAGATACGCGTGGATCTGGACCCGGCCCGGCTGGAGGCCGTCGGTGTTACTGCCGACATGGTCAACGCGCAGGTAAGAGCGCTCAATATTGATCTGCCAGGCGGGCGGGGGGAAATCGGAGCGGCCGAGCAATCGATTCGTACCCTGGGCAGCGCGCATTCCATAGAGCGGCTCGCAGCGACGGAGATTCTCCTGCCCAACGGCAAACATGCGCGTCTCGATACGCTGGGGACGATCTCAGACGGAGCCTCAGATGTCCGCCAGATGGCCCTTCTCAACGGCAAGCCGGTGGTTGCTTTTTCCGTGGTGCGCAGCACCGGGAGCAATATCGTAGATGTTGAAGAAGGCGTCGACAGGAAGCTTGAAGAATTGCGAAAGACACTGCCGTCGTCGGTGAAGATCTCAAAGATCCGCACCAACGGCAAGTACATCAAAGAGGCCTACGATGCTTCGCTGGAATCCCTCTATTTGGGCGCCATTCTTGCCGTTGTCGTCATTTTTCTCTTCCTGCGTGATTGGCGGGCAACAGTCATTTCCGGACTGGCCATACCACTGTCGGTGGTGCCGACATTCGCTGTGATGAAATGGGCGGGCTTTACGCTAAACGGCATGTCATTGCTGGGTCTGGCGTTGGTGATCGGCATACTGGTGGACGATGCGATTGTGGAAATCGAAAACATCGTTCGTCACATACGAATGGGCAAGCCGCCCTTCGAGGCGGCCATCGAGGCGGCGGAGGAAATCGGGCTCGCCGTCATTGCCACCACCTTCACCATTGTCGTCGTTTTCGTTCCTGTCGCCTTCATGGGCGGCATCCCCGGGCAGTTCTTCAAGCAATTCGGCCTCACCGTAACCGTCGCCGTTCTTTTCTCATTGCTGGTGGCAAGAATGATGACGCCCATGATTGCCGCCTACACGATGAAAACCATTCCCCCCGAGCACAGGCGCGGCCGGTTGATGAGTGTCTATGAACGCTTGCTTGCCTGGACGCTCAGTCACAGGGTAATAACGGTGATTGGCTCGGTGGTGCTGTTCGGGCTCAGCATCGCGCTTTTCAAGGCGATGCCTACTTCGCTCATCAGCGACATAGACAGAGGCGAAGTGCTGATCAACGTGGAGCTGCCGCCGGGAGCCACCATCGAGGAAACCCGCGACGCATGCCGGCAAATGACAAGCATAGTGGCAAAACATAAGGAAGTGCGAAACGTCGTTGCCTTTATCGGCACGCCGACTGCGGGCAGGCGCAGTTCGGCCGGCAGCCAGGGGGAAGTGAATAAGGCGAACCTCTACATTGCGCTCGTTCCGAAGCACGAGCGGCACATCTCTCAAAAGGCGTTTGAAGATGTTTTGCGTCATGAAGTCATTGCAGTGCCGGGCGTTCGCCCCACGTTTTCCCGCTCGTCCGGCATGACCGGCAAGCCGCTGCGCATTGCGCTCACCTCCGATGACGCGGAATTGCTCGCTCAAACGGCCGATCAGCTGATCAAGGAAATGAGAGCTGTTCCCGGTTTGAGTGATGTCACATCGAGCGCGTCCTTGCTCCGACCCGAGATTCTCGTTCGTCCCCACTTTGAGCGCGCCGCACGGCAGGGCGTATCCGTTGAGCAGATTGCGCGCACGGCGCTGATTGCTACCCTGGGTGACAGCGATGCCAATCTGGCGAAATTTGATTTGAAAGATCGGCAAATCAACATCCGCGTGCAAATCGATCCGCGCTACAGGCATGATTTGCCGACCATAGGCAATCTGCAGGTATTAGGCAAGGGCGGCAAACTGTTGCCTCTGAGAAGCGTAGCTGCTATTGAATTCGGCAGCGGACCGTTTCAGGTCGACCGCTTCGATCGCCGCCGTCAAGTGACTGTTGAAGCCAGCCTGGCTGCAAACACCACTTTGGGTGAAGCTCTGAAGCGCGTGCACCAGCTGCCGGCGTTTAAAACGATGCCTGATTCAATAAAGGAACAGCCGCTTGGTGATGTCGAGATCCAGCGAGATGTCTTCAATGGATTCGGCTCAGCGATTGGCTCGGCCATTTTGCTCATCTATGCCGTGCTCGTCATTCTCTTCGGTGGATTTTTGCAACCGGCGACGATCATGGTTTCTCTGCCTCTAGCCCTATGTGGCGCCCTATTGGGACTCGTCATTTTCAATCAGTCGATTGGTCTTTATGCGCTCATCGGCATTACCATGTTGATGGGACTGGTGACGAAGAATGCCATTTTGCTGGTCGAGTATGCGATCATGTCCATGAAAAGAGGCGTGCCGCAGAAAGAAGCAATCATCACCGCCGGTGAAACCAGAATGCAGCCCATTCTCATGACTACAATCGCCATGATTGCCGGCATGCTGCCTGTTGCCTTCGGCATCGGCGCCGGCTCCGAGGCTCGCGCCCCGATGGCTATTTCGGTAATCGGCGGGCTTATTACTTCCACTCTGCTGACACTTCTGGTGGTGCCGGTCGTGTTTACTTATGTGGACAGCTTCCAAAACTGGCTCGTCCGCGTCATCCAGAGAAGGTCAGCAGTAAACGGCTTTGCGAAGCTCGAGTCGACGGCAGACGAAGTCAGTGTTCGCCATTGACGACGGCGCTGCCACTCATTTTCGACGGACGCTGACACTCATTTTAGACAGTCACCATGCGCGGAGTGACGGCTCGTTCCGCAGAGGCGCAGCCGCTTGCTATCCCCGGCGCCGTTCGGCAAGCATGTGGAAGCGCTGGGGCGGTTGTCCGCCGACGTGAAAAGATATGACCTTCTCTTCGGCGTGGCGATCCGACACTGTCGCGCGCTCACGCTGGCGCAGATATTCACCCCAGGATTCAAGCATAAACATTTCGCAGTAGCGATCATTGCGCGCCAGGTCGCAGTACAGATGCCACTGTACCGCACCGTCGCGGCGCCTCTGCGCCTCCAGCTCGCCGAGCGCCTGCCTGAAGTCTTGCGCCCTTTCCGGATTGATCAAATACTCCACAGTAATAAGAACGGGTCCATGATCCGGATGCGGTTCGCTCAAAACATTCGGCTGCGGCCAGTGCCGCGAAGAACGCATGTCGAGCTTTTCAGCGCTGACCAGGTTGACTTTGCCTGTTGCCATCATGGTGACAAGCATGAGCGCGCCGCTGACAATGAGAGCGCAGGGCATACCACTGCGCTCGGCAATGCACCCCCAGACGAGACTTCCTCCGGCAAGGCAGCCTTGAAAGACAAGGAAATAGACGGCCATCGCAC
>DATNRC010000472.1:0-4412 GCA_036703705.1 Candidatus Obscuribacterales bacterium | reverse complement strand
GCCGAAGGCGCTGGCTAACACCGGTCGAGTAAGTACTTCGTCTACCTTAATGCGTTTTCACGCAATTGTAGTGACGAAGGGGTTGTCACTATGCCCGAATTTGCTGCGTTTCGTTGTTGCCAACAGGTAAGTTGGGCTAATTCCGAGCGGAGCGTTCTGAGTTGATCACTTCGCGCACATAATAGCTCGTCATCGTATTATGCGCGTCTCTGCCATTTGCTTTCAGGGAGCTGTATTTGAAGACGATTCCACTTCTTCGCAATTCATCGCTTGCTGTCACGGTTTTGGGATTGTTCTTGTCCTCCCACAAGACATTGGAATTCATGCCCTCTCGCTTGAGCATGCCGGTGATTCTTTCGGCAAGACCATTGCTCTCTCTCCTCAAGTGGTCTGTATAGACGACGAGAAGATGCTTCCGTCCCGCAGCCAGGTCGCCTATATTTTCCGAAACCCAGCGATCAAATGCCGTCGGATTGTACATGGAGTCAAGAACAGTCAAACTGGTGACCTTGTCGAAGAGTCCGTTGCGGTACATTTGTGATGCTGTAGCTTTGTAACCGCCTGAATGCGTTATTAAGCCGATGCTGGCAATATCCTTTGAAGTCATGCCGCGCAATGCGGGTGTCTTGCTGAACACTTCATCCAGCATGTTTTTGAAGAAACCGGGCTGATGCATGCGATCCGTATCTTTGCTGATCCGTGATTGGGGTATGGTTTGCCATTCCGGAACAATGAGAATTGTGTTGGCATCTGCATTCTCCATCTGGCGCCGCAAATCTGAATTGCAAAACGCCTCTTTGGCGTCTGTCGAAAGACCGTGATTGTATACAACCACTCGGATAGGTTTGTTTTGATCGAAGCCGTGCGGAACATAGACTACGGCGTCCGGTGTTCGGTGTTTCCCGGTCGAATATTTGAGGTTGTAGAGCTCCAGCACCTGTGCCGATGTGGTGGGGACGTTGCCGGCCTTAGGCTTTTCAATTTGTTGCTCCAATAATGGTTCTGATTTACCCTTTTTTTCAGGCTCTTCCGATTTCCAATCAAGCGTTTGCCAGCCAGGGCCGCCCTTTTCCGGGGCATCATGCCGGCGCAGATTTTCTTGCCGGGCATAATCGCATGCTGCTTCATGAATCGCATCGGCAAGCGATTTCAGCTCGGACTGGCTGTACTCAAGCTTTGGCGGAGGTGAACATTTGCGGTGCAGTTCTTTACTCATCCAGGCCTCTTCGTGCAAAGGCGAGCAAAAGCCGTAATCTGCTGCTGCCTTTTGAGGCGCATCGTTTGCTGGCTCCTCATAGCGAAAACTGTTCGAGCAATTGACGATGACCATAATCATCACCTGAAGAGCGATTCACTGCCAAAAATTCATGATTCACACGAATTTTTATCTCACTTTCAATGTGAGAAAGTCGTGTGAGCAGTCCTCGAAAAAAAGGGAGCGCGAGGCCCCCTTGCAAGCGGATCAGGTGCACAGCTTCAGGCTTACTTCTTGCGCCCGCCTTTGGAAGATTTTGTTTTCTTTCTGGCGGTGGCAGGCTTCGGTTTTTTCTGAGCTGCTTTTCGCGTACTTGCCTTACGTTTGGTCGAAAGCTTAGTCACCTTACCCTTGGCTGCTGTTTTCTTCTTGCCCTTGGATTTTGCCGCAGCCTTTTTGGTTGCCGCCTTTTTGGCGGTTGTCTTTTTCTTCGCTGCTGTCTTTTTCTTGGCAGCAGTCTTGGTCTTGGCCCCGCCTACCTCTTTGAGAAGAGGGATCGCTCGCTCTGCGTCTTCCGCACTCTCAAAGCCGAAAAAGCCTGACCATTCCTTGCCAATCACTTGAACCATTACAAAGGAAATATTGATACCTGCTTTTCCAAGAGCAGCCGCTATTTTATGGCCCAAGCCGGCCGCGTTCGCGCCCTGAACATGCAAGCACGCGATCTCGTCAGTGGGGTCGAGATTGGCCTGCCGTGCGGCCGCCTCAGCTTTTGTGCCCGAGATCGGATAAAGTTCGATTGCCGAGCGGCTGCGGTCCCCCGGGAATGCATAACCCATCAATACTTGAATGTTCACGCCAGCTTCTGCAAGAGGCTGTAAGGTGGAAGCCAATACGCCGGGCTCATTCGATACTTCTCGGCGCCACAAAACCGCTTTCTTAACTGTCACTGCCATAAATTTTTCCTCTCACCTGCAATTAGCATCCAATAAAGTCTCGTCTTATAGTACCAATTAAAAACAAGGACTAATGGGGTGATGAGAGCACAATGTTGCGACAAATTCATCTCTCATAAAGCCTTACTTGGTGCGGCCTTTTGTAAGACGCTTTTCGTGAAGGTACTCACCTGGAGGACGAACCGGGAGACGGACATGTCAATAGCGCCCGGCGCTAAAACAAGTCTGCAATCTTGTGCACCAGCCGTCTCACAAATCCGGGGCGCTTCTCATTGCCAAGCCTTTCCACCACTTCATCCGCCGCTGCATTTAGTGTTTCCACTGCTTCATCAACGACACTGAACGGATTTTGCACCACATAAATTCTGTTTTCGAGCGGCTCTTTCGGGGCGATGAAGGCGATGGCGGGTTTGGGATGCGTTTGATAATACCGACTCATGTATCCGCGCCATATTGCGGCCATAACACCGCCGCCGGTGACATGGTTGCCTGAAACCGGGCGGTTGTCGTCGTTTCCTGCCCACACCGCTGTCACCACTTCTGGAGTGAAGCCGATGAACCATATGTCTTTTGATTCATCAGCCGTGCCTGTTTTACCGGCTACCGGTATTCCGGATAGGCGTGCTGCCGTTCCGGTTCCGCGGTTGACGACGTCTTTGAGGGCATCGACTATCTGACGGACAGGCTCGACTGGAAGCCTGTGAGACGACTCTTTAGACGACTCAACGATTGTCTTTCCATGCTCATCTTCAATGCGGCGGATGAATTGTGGTGCTACATATACTCCAGACCTTGCCAAGGTGGCATAGGCAGTCGCCATCTCCAGAGGCGAGACGGCGCATGTTCCCAGAGCCAAGGACGGATATGGATCCATGGCAGAGGTGATCCCGGCCTTGCGCGCCACGTCGATGACATTATCAATTCCAGTTTCCTGTGCCACCCAGACAGCTGGTATGTTTCGCGAAAATGCAAGAGCGTCCCGCACCGTCATCGGACCGAAAAACGATCCGTCAAAATTTCGTGGAGTGTAGGTCTGTCCGCTTAGGTTGTTGGTCACTACAATTGGTGCATCGTAGAGCATGCTTGCCGGTCCGATGGCGTTATGAATCAATCCGGCGAGATATACGAATGGCTTGAATGCCGAGCCTGCCGTGTGCGGATGAACAGCTCTGTTCCACTGACTGTTTTCAAACCGCTGCGCACCACCGACAATGGCAAGGACGCCGCCATCCCGTACAGCGATCGACACCAGAGCGCCCTGCGATACGCCGCGCGGCGCCCTTCTTATGCCTTGCGAAAGCGTCTCCTCAGCGGCGGATTGCGCAGATGGGTCCAGATGCGTGTAAATTCGCAAACCGCGATGCCACATATTCTGTCCCAGCTTCTTATAAGCCAGCTCGAGAACCTGGCTCACATAATAGGGATGCTTGAGGGCGTGCGGCCCTCGGTGAAATGCCAGGCGCCGCTTCTTGACGCCTGCGGCCACTTCACGATCGATGAACCCTGCTTCGACCATCGCATCCAGTACCTCCCGCTGCCTCTCCAGGGCGCGCACTCTGTTGGACGCCCGCCCAAGTTCTGACGGCGCTTTGACAAGACCGGCGAGGAACGCCGATTCGCTAATGTTCAACTGAGAGGCATGCTTGTTGAAATAGGTGATGGCAGCCCTTTCAATACCATATGCGCCACTGCCGAAGTAAATGTGATTTAAATATGTCTCGAGGATCTTATCCTTGGAATAGTAAGTATCCACTTCCAGCGCCATCAGCGCTTCCAGCGCTTTGCGCACGAGACTTCGATCTTGAGCGTCGAGATAAAGGCTTTTCACAAGCTGTTGAGTGATTGTGGAACCGCCCTCAACAACTTGACCTGCTTTGATGTTGGCGATCAGAGCGCGGGCGATGCCGCTTGCATCGATGCCTGGATGATGATGGAAGTTGCGATCTTCAGAAGCGATTATCGCCTCTTTCATATGCTTGGATATGCGGTCGAGAGGAACTGGAGCCCGCTGCTCTTTTTCCTGGGCCGTGCACACGAGACGATCGAAGCGATCAAATACCTGAATACCGGCGCCCTGTTGCTCAAGAGTGGGAAGATTTACGAGCGAAAAGCCGGTCATGGTCTTCCAGAAGAGTACGCCCGCCACGATAAGAAATATTGTCGATAGCGGGCCCGGGCGCCAGTTTTTCAACGAATCAAGCGATCGCCTCCCTAACAATCGCAGAGATTGTCCTGGCCATTTCGCGATTTCTCCCAGCCTC
>DATNRC010000471.1:0-8937 GCA_036703705.1 Candidatus Obscuribacterales bacterium | reverse complement strand
CGAGCGAAAACACGCTGGGTTTGCCAGCAGTGCGGGTTTCAGGCGTCGGGATTCCTGGGGCGCTGCACCGACTGCGGTAGCTGGAATTCCATGGCGGAAGAGCGACTCAACGATGAGTCCCAGAATATTTCTGTTCTCGGTCGCGCGATACCGTCGGCTGGGGCCCCGCGCAGCAAACCTCTGCCTTTGACGGCTATTGAATCATCCGAGTCAGCGCGCATGCTTACCGGCTTGTCCGGCTTCGATGAGGTGCTCGGCGGCGGGCTCGTTCCCGGAAGTGTGGTTCTCATTGCCGGCGATCCCGGAATTGGAAAGTCCACGCTTCTCTTGCAGGTTGGTCGTCAGATTGAGAGCGAAAAGCAAGTCCTATACATCGCCGGAGAAGAATCGGGGCATCAGGTCAGGCTGCGGGCCGAAAGACTGTTGGCGGCGGGCGACAACATTCTCGTCAATTCGGAGCAAAACGTCGCTTCCATTGCGCTCACCATGATGGAGGTTGTGCCGGCTGTGACGATTATCGACAGCATCCAGTCGGTATTTCATCCCGAGGTGATGAGCGCCCCCGGGTCGGTCAGCCAGGTTCGGGAATCGGCGCAAGCGCTCATTGCTACGGCAAAAGAGCACAATATCGCCACCATCCTTGTCGGTCATGTCACCAAAGAAGGAGCGATTGCCGGCCCGCGCGTGCTCGAGCACATGGTGGATGTCGTGCTGCAATTCGAAGGCGACAGGGCGCGAGATCTGCGCATTTTGCGGGGGGTGAAAAACCGCTTCGGCTCCACGCACGAGATTGCCGTATTCGCTATGACCGACAAAGGACTGAAGGAGGTTGACAATCCAAGCGCCCTGCTTCTGGGTGATCGCCTTGCCAGTCTCGGAAGGCGGCAGGCGCCCGCCGGAACAGCAGTGATTGCCGGCGGTGACGGCAAGCGCTCGTTGCTTCTGGAGGTGCAGGCGCTTGTCTCCAACAGCGCTTTCTCGAACGTCAGGCGAGTGGCGAACGGATGGGACTACAACAGGCTTTTGCAGATTATCGCCGTGCTGGAGAAAAAGACGGGTCTCTATCTTTCGGCCAGCGATGTCTATGTCAATGTTGTCGGCGGTTTGGAATTCAGCGATCCCTCGGGCGATCTGGGCATAAGTGTTGCCATTGCCACGTCGTTGCTCGACAGGTCGGTGGATCCGGGTTTGCTATTCCTTGGCGAGATTGGGCTTACAGGTGAGGTTCGACCCGTTAAATCTGTGACGCAGCGGCTGAAAGAGGCGGCTCGGCTGGGTTTCAAGCGGGCCGTGGTGCCCAGAGGCTGCCTCCCCCTGGACACGAATGTTGATGGCATGGAGGTTCTTGGTGTTGAATCTTTATTGGAGGCGCTCATGGCCGCCATTCCAGGGCTCGAGCTCTCGGCGAGGGGGAGCATCAAAAGCTCGGGCACAAGCTCCGGCAAAAGCGCAGTTAAATGAAAACCACTTTTCAAAATGACAAGCTGGCTTCTGCTCTGGCGGCTCTCCCGGATTCGCCCGGGGTTTATCTCTTCAAGGATTCGCAGGGCGCAATCATCTACATCGGCAAGGCGCTCAGCCTGAGAAGCAGGGTCAAGTCCTACTTCGTGGACAACAGCTGGCGAGAACGGCCGAAGCTGGCAGTTCTCATGCCGAAAGTTTGCGACCTCGAGGTCATCGTCACCAACTCGGAGAAAGAGGCGCTTATCCTGGAGGCCAATCTCGTGCGCAAGCACATGCCCCGGTATAATGTGCACCTCAAAGACGATAAGCGCTATCCGTGGCTGGCCATCACCTATGACGTAGCTTTCCCGCGCCTCATCATGGTGCGCGACCCGGTGCGTTTCAGGAAAGAGAATCCGCGCGCCAAGGTCTTTGGCCCGTATGTGGAAACCGGCGCCATGTGGGACACGGTAAGGGTGCTGAGAAAAGTCTTCCCGATGCGGCAGCGCAAAACGCCGCTGTTCAAAGACCGCCCGTGCATGAATTATCACATCGGTCTTTGCCTGGGACCGTGTCAGAAGCTGGTTGAGGAGGCCTATTACAACCACATGGTTGAGCAGGTGGAGATGTTTTTGGCCGGCCGGCAAAACGAAGTGATGATGCAGCTGAGGCAGGAAATGGAGCATTTGTCTGAAAACTTGCAATTTGAGCAAGCAGCCAAAATACGCGATCGCCTGCGCGCGCTGGAGACCGTTGTTGAAAAGCAGCAGGTGATGTTCAAAGACCAGAAGGTAAGCCAGGACATATTCGCGGAAGCGCATACCAACAAGCTGATGATTGTTTGCCTCATGCGGGTGCGGGAAGGAAAGCTGATATCGTCCGAGACCGTGCCTGTGCCGCTGGTTGAGAAAACGACATGGGACGAGGCTTTTCAGACGTTTCTCGACCAGTACTACACGACTTTGGAAGACGTGGCGATCCCGCAGGAGGTTCTTCTCGAGCATGAGGTGGAGGATGCGCGCGCCCTTACGGAATTGCTCGAGAGCCGCTCGGCGATGGCGATTCGCATTCTTGTCCCGCAGCGCGGCGGCAAGGTCAATATGGTTGGCATGGCGAAGAAAAACGCTCAGCTTGCTCTGGAAAAGGAATTGCAGGATGAATCCGAGGCGGACAGCCGGATTTTGCGCATTTTGTCGACGCTGCAAGCAGAATTGGAAACGAGGAATTTGCCCAGGCGTATTGAGTGTTTTGACATATCGAATATTCAAGGCACTGACAATGTCGCCAGCCTGGTCGTCTTTGAGAACAGCCAGCCGAAGAAGTCCGATTATCGTCATTTCAAAGTGCGCAGCATTGAAGGATCTGCCGATGATTTCGCGTCGATGAGAGAAGTCGTTCAGCGAAGGTATGCTCGCATAGCACAGGAAGGCAAGCCGATGCCGGATTTGATTATCATTGACGGCGGCAAGGGGCAGTTGAATGCAGCTATGGAAGCGCTGACGGAATTGAACGTGGCCGAGGGGCAGGACATCATCGGCTTGGCTAAGAAACAGGAGGAGGTCTATCGCCCAGGCCGCTCGGATCCGATATTGCTTTCCCGCCGCAGCGAAGCTTTGTATTTGCTCCAGCGGGTTAGAAACGAGGCGCACCGATTTGCAGTTACGTTTCACCGCAAGCTCCGCGCCAAGCGCTCTTTGCTGTCCGGCTTCGATTCTCTGCCTGGGGTCGGTGAGTCACGAAGAAAAATGCTCATTCAGCATTTTGGCACCTTCGATAAGTTGAAGCAGGCATCGCTGGAAGAGCTCCAGGCTGTGCCTGGACTGCCGAAAAATGTAGCAACTGCAATTTATGGCGCCTTGTCAGCCGGCAAAGAAGGTACGAAAATACCTGAGGAGGCGACGGACAACCAGGGAAATTTGCGAGTTGCTGAGTCAGAATTGACAGATGACGATAAAGTATCGGAGGGGGAATAAAGGCAAGCCATGCTACCGTATTTTCGCAAGAAGCAGAAAGCGATCATGATCGGCATAATTGTCATCATGGTCTTCACATTCCTGGCTTCACTTATTCCGTCTGTTACCTTCATGTTTCAATAGGCTAAGCGCCCCGAGGGCGGTCGAGCAAGCGACCGCCCTGCGGACAAAGCCGTGGCCGAGCTGGAAAGAGCAAGCTTGTGCATCGAAAATATGACGTCGGCTGCGCTCTAATTTACTTCTTGCTTCTGATTGGCATCGCCTGGCCGTTTCTCTTCGACAACCAGGTGTTTTATCTTGCGGATGTGACATACAACTTCGAGCCGATTGGCCGCTTTGTTGTTGAAACATTCAGAGAAAGGGGCGGTTTTACTCTTATGGCGCCGCTGTGGAACCCCTACATTCAAGGCGGAGCGCCGGAAGCGAATGTGATGTGGCCTTTTGCATATGTTCCTGGATATCTCTCATGCGCATTGTCGGAAAGTCATGCCACCGCATTTCTCCTCATCTTTCATCTCTTTGTCGCGGGTTACGCCTGTTATTTGTGGCGATCGCAAGATGTATTTGTGCAGGCGCGAGATAAGCGCGTGATGCCCGCAAATGAGCAGGCTGACGGCGCTTGTGTCTTGGCCGATACTGCTGCGCCGGAGAACGCCTTCTTGCACCATTTCTCAGCTATGCTTGCCGGCATGTTCTTTATGCTCTCCGGCTATATGGTCAGTTGCACGATTAACCTGCCTCTTCTTTTCACCGCCTGCTGGACGCCATTGCTGCTCTTTCTGATCGACAGAACATTTCGCAAGCCAGGGCTGTATTGCCTTCCTTTGATCGGTCTGGCATTCGGACAACAACTGAGCGCGGGGCGTCCTGAGCTGGCACTGGGGGCGGTGGCACTCTATTTCGGCTATGCGTATCTTGCGGCGAAGCGAAGTGCTCGAGGCACGGCTGCCGGCTCTAAGACTGCAGTTATTCTTTTCCTTGCCGGCATATCCCTGGGCGTCCTTTACGATGCGGTTAACATACTGCCGCTCATTCAAATCCTGGCGAGCAATCCGCAGGTGTCTCAACTGGAGGGGGCAAACGCTCTTTTATGGAGCGCTAATTGGTTCGATTTCTTGACCTTGCTATTGAGCCAGCCGCTCGGCCCAATGACTGCCAATACGTGCGCACTCTATCCCACTTATCCCAGCATGATGCCGTACATTCCGAGTCTCTTTCTCGGCGCTCCTGGTCTCACGCTTGCTGCCCTCGGTTTTGTCGACCGGAAATGGCAGGAGAGAAATTTCTGGCTGGCAGTTTGCTTCCTCTCCGCGTTTCTTGCCATGGGCGAATTCATTCCTGGCATGGATAAGGTGTATACGACGCTGCCGGGAGTAGCGTTGTTGCGCTTTCCGATCAAATTGTGCATTTTTCTTATTCTTGCGTTGTGCGTGGCGGCGCAGCGGGGAAGCCAGAGGATTTGTGCCGATACGTCGTCACGTGCTGCAGAGCTTTTGTTTTTCCTTTGGCTTGCGGGCCTTGTCCTCGCTGTTTGCGTGCACTTTTCCTGTTCGCCGGCGATGGTTGAAGCACCGGATGCACTGTCGGCAAATCGCTCGTCCGGGAATGAGCTTGCAATGTGGCTGTACCCCGAGTTCAGAAATGCGGCATTCTGGGCGCTTGAAGCGGGAGTCGTCACATCATTGTTTGTCTTCGCCACTATAAAAGGAATCACCGGATGGCGGCTTCCTGCATTTGTTTCTTTGTTTGTCATTGCTGCGCATGCCATTTGCTTCCTCACGGCAAACGCCCAGAAAGAGCTGAGCAATACAGTTGATGCAGCATTTTTCAAACATAAATCGCAGCTTGCCACCTGGCTTAGAACTGATGCAGATGAAGAGGGCGGCTTCCGCGTCTTGTCGCTTCTCGAGCGCCTTCCGGCGCCGCGTGATCTCGCTCTTGAGGAGAGCGGCGAAGAGGAGCGGTCAGGTTTTCATCCCGGTGACTGGTCCTTATTCGGAGACAGCCGCAGTATTCGCGCGCAGTGGGCAACCGATCGTGCTTTGATGCAATATGCTCGCGAATTATTGTGTGCCAATACAAATGTGGCCGAAAGGATCAGCTTGATCAATGGATTGACCGTGCTGCCGACATGGAATTCGGTTTTCTTGCAAACGGGATTGCTTATGCGCTCTTCCCAATTGCCTGAAGCACACCCTGCCGGAAAATCCGACCTTCCGCTCTACCGCTATTGCCAATCTCGGAGCACACGCTATGTGATAACCATGCCCCGAAGTCCATCCGAACATCTGCCCTTTCTCGATCGCCAATTCTTTCGGCTGGTCAAGGCCGATCCACAAACGCAACTGAGGGTCTACAGAACGGACCCCGTGCGCCCGCGAGCGAGTCTGATTTCGACAGCGTTCTTTGCAGCCTCCCGGGAGTTGGCGCTTAAAACCATCAATAGATCTGATGCCAATGATTTCGATCCGCTCAAAGAAGTGATTTTGACTGAATTGGGAACGCCGTCGCCCCATCTGAGGCGCGACAACGTCGTATCTTCCGAGGGGCTCTTTCATATGCATCCACAATTCAGGGAACGGGAACGGGAACGGGAACGGGAGCGGAAAATTGATGGATTTGCCCGCATTGAAAGAGACGATCGCGAGCGCCTGGAGATTTACGCCGAGAATAACGAAATGTGTTTTCTCGTATTGACGGACAGCTACTTCCCTGGTTGGAAGGCATACGACAACGGCAAGGAAACAAAAATACTGCTTGCCGATGGACTGGCACGAGCAATCGTACTGCCGCCGGGCAAGCATCGGATTGTTTTTGAATTCCTGCCCCTTTCGTATTTTGTCGGACTGGCGCTGAGCGCGCTCTCTCTGGTGATAATGATCCTTCTTTTGATTGCCGACTGGCGTAAGCGTCCGGCATCGCGTGAACGCTGATTATCCGATCCTTTTCTTTTTCGACATCATCTTCAGGTATTGTGTTTCGGGCCACATGATGATACCGCCGTATCGAATGTGATCGACTTCGCCTTGTTTGTTGAACTGGAAATGAATCAATTCCTTCTCAGACCAATATCCGTTTGTTTTGAGAATGCGCAGCGTACTGTCATCCACGTATTCGAGCTCTTCCCAATCGGCAAATGGTTCCCACATGGTTGGATCGATGGAGATTATGCGTCTGCCTGCTGCCACGATTTCTGATATGCCCCAGAGACTCATGTATCTGCCCTGGAACTTTTCAACTTCGTTTTGGCGGACGGCGCCCGCATTTGCGGCTCTTGCATTTACTTTTGCTCCCTTTTTAGCGTTTGATAGGCCAGCAGTTTTCGCGCTCGGTTTTGCGCTCGCCGAGGGCGCAACGATAACATCGCTGAAATGGTTCCTTTGAAAATAATCGATTGCCGAGTATATGCCCCGCAAAATCCAGCGCGCATCACAATCAATCGCACTGGCCATCACAACCACCACCAAATCATTGGCCGTGTCCAGCACCGAGATAGATTTGTGCCCCGGAAAACTGCCCCGATGGCCTACCAGGCGCTTGCCGTTGATGTGTTCTATGCCCATACCCAATCCATACTCTTCACGCGTTGACGAATTGGTGACATGCCATTGTGTGCGCTGCATCTCTTTCTTCGATTCGTCAGAGAGCAGTTTGCCGGAGCCTATTTGATGCGCGCAAATATATTTGCAAAGATCCTCCGATGTGGAATAGAAACCTGTTGCTGCAACCATAGATCTGGTATTGAGCGTTGGCTCGATTGGCAGGCGTTGAGCTCCATCTTTGCGGCTATAGCCGGTGACAAGCCTTTTCGTGATAGCAGGCGTGTATTCCGGGCCGGTGCTGTTGAGCCCCTGGGGAGTAAGAATATGGTCTTGAATATATTGCGCGTACGATTGCCCGGAGAGTTCTTCGATCAGCATTCCCAGGAGGGCGTAACCATAGTTGGAGTATTTCATCTGCACATTGTTGTCAATCACAAGATCAAGTTTGAGCACGTCCTTCTTGAACTGCGCATCATCGGGAAATGGCTGCAACAACTGCCAGTAGTCTGCTTCTACGCCATCGCGGCTCAGCCCTGCGCTGTGCGACAACAACTGCCTGGCTGTGACCTTTTGCATTCGCTTGTCTTTATGTTTCTTAAGCCAAGGCAAGTGGTTGACGATTGGGTCATCGATGCGCAATTTGCCTTTCTCGGCAATTTGCATGATTGCTGTAGCGGTAAAGGTCTTGGAATGAGACGCGATGCGAAAAATGTGCCTGGTCGTCAGCTTCTCGCCCGTCTCCTGATTGGCGACGCCGTACGCGTTGTTAAAGACCAATTTGCCGTGGTGCGCAATTGCCACCGTCAGTCCGGGCGTTTCATATTTTCTCTGTCTGAAAGCGAGCCAGGAATTCAAAAAATGCAGGGCTTTAGAGAGCGCTTCGCTGTTCATGCTTATTCCTTGTAGGTAACACGGGGTAGGCAATACGGGGCAAAGCGCTAATTGTAATTGTTTGTTGGCATTTGTTGTTGAGTTCTGAACGTTGTGTCGGTGTGCCGGATTATTCAGATCTGCTCCTCCTTGCATGGCGGAAACGGCAAGGAGATGTGCCAAAGCGGCTCACAGATGGCTGTATGCCGTCGGGACATGCGATAATGACTCCTTTCACTGCTTCTCGCCAGGGTCTTTCGCGACCATGACAGCGTCATCGCAAAAAACAGCCAATGCTCCACTGGCGGACCGGATGCGGCCGCGCACTCTGGATGAGTTCGTCGGGCAAAAAAAACTGCTGGCAGCCGATGGCATTTTGCGGCAGATGATTGAGAGCGGTCGCCTGTCGTCATTCATTCTCTGGGGCCCGCCCGGTGTGGGAAAGACTACTCTGGCGCGGATAATAGCCAATCAGACGGAGAGCAAGTTTGTGGCCTTCTCGGCTGTCATCTCAGGCATCAAAGAAATCAAAGCTCTGATGGCCGAGGCTGAGGCCTTCATGAATTTCGAATCGAGACAGACGGTGTTGTTTGTCGATGAGATCCACCGCTTCAATAAAGCTCAGCAAGACGCCTTTTTGCCTTATGTGGAAAACGGCACAATCGTGCTTGTCGGGGCCACTACTGAGAACCCATCATTCGAGCTCAATTCGGCGCTCCTGTCGAGATTGAAGGTCTTCATTCTGGAAGAGCTTTCCATGGACGATCTCACGGAGATCTTACGCAATGCTCTGGAGGACGCGGAGCGCGGATTGGGAGGCGAAAGGGTCGCCATTACCGACGAACAGCTCAAGCTCATGGCCACATACTCGTCGGGCGATGCGCGCACATCGCTCAATACGCTTGAGCTTGCGGTGATGCTGGCCAAGAGGCGGAAAGCAAATTGCGTGGACGAGACGGACATCAAAAATGCAATCCAGCAGAGCATTCTCAAGTACGACAAAAGCGGGGAGAACCACTTCAATTTGATCTCCGCCTTGCATAAGTCGATGCGCAACTCGGACGTGCATGCCAGCCTTTACTGGCTGGCGCGGATGCTCGAGGCGGGCG
>DATNRC010000470.1:0-6806 GCA_036703705.1 Candidatus Obscuribacterales bacterium | reverse complement strand
AGTTGTTTCTCGTTTAGGTAGCCATAACCGGCTCCCCATGCGGGGACGGAAACCTGGTCGTTTCTATCATATCTAATCTCCTTTTGCGTAGTGTAGCCATAACCGGCTCCCCATGCGGGGACGGAAACGCTACATCCCGCGCTGCAGCCCACGCCGCAGCCGCAGCGTAGCCATAACCGGCTCCCCATGCGGGGACGGAAACCCGCCAACAATGCTTGCACTGCATTGGGCGGCAAAAATGTAGCCATAACCGGCTCCCCATGCGGGGACGGAAACTTCTGTCATAACTTGAACGAGAAATTTTCCGGACTGAAGTAGTAGCCATAACCGGCTCCCCATGCGGGGACGGAAACGCTTGGTCTGTCCTTTTAAGGGTGAACGGCCGCAGGCATACGAAAAGTATCGCCAAGCCACTTGGCTACTTAAACGGGCATTACCAGCCTTGGAATTCCGAAATTTCTGCGCCGAATGTTTCCGTAAGAAGCCGGATTAGCTTTTGTCGCTCCTCCGCCGTCCGATTTTTTCGATTCTTTCTCCACTCTTCCCACTCGGGGAATCCGCGCAGCTTCATGCGGTAGCAGAAGGCTGCTGTGACTTCGCGAACGTTACCCGCATTTTTGAATCCGTGCTTAGCAGCAATAGTCTTTGTTGGCACATTGGTCAGGAGCACATGCATGATGATGCTACGGTTACGTTTTCGCCGCTGTTGCTCCCGCAGTGCTGCTTGTTCTTCTCTGCGTTGTTTGTCCAATTTGTCCATCTGCTTTGTTGATCCGATCACCCGATCAGGTTCCCCGTTCATTGATTCCGATTCGACGCCCTTCGTCGAAGAAGAGGAAGAAGAATACGAAACAGCCTGAGCGCGCGATGCCGCGAGCGATCGCAGTGCCTTACGCGCACGCCGCGATCTCAGTGCCTTATCCGCGCACGCTGCGATCTCAGTGCCTTATCCGCTGCCGCGATCTCAGCGCCCTATCCGCGCCGCTGTTATCTCCGCTTGCTCTTCGGCGTGATAGCTGCTGCGCACGAGTGGTCCGGCAAAGACATTTGTAAAGCCCATGGCCAGCCCTTCATCGCGCAGCATGTCGAATGTTTCCGGCGGCACCCAGCGATCGACAGGAAGATGATTGGGCGTTGGTTGCATGTATTGACCGAGAGTGATCAAATCGCATCCTGTCTTCAACCATTCGCGCATTACATCACGCACTTCATCATCGCTTTCGCCAAGACCCATCATGAGCCCGGACTTAGTCGTCAATCCAGACTGCTTAGCCCGTGTAAGCAGTTCCATACTGCGCCTGAAATTGCCCTGCGGCCGCACTTTGAGATAAAGCCGCGGCACTGTCTCCACGTTGTGATTCAACACATCAGGCCGCTCGCTCAAAATCACCTGAAGCGCCTCCCAATTCCCCATCAAGTCCGGGATGAGAACTTCAACTTTAGTTGAGGGGCTGACGTGCCGAATCTGCCTTATCGTCTCCGCCCACACCGAAGCGCCACCATCTTTCAGCTCATCGCGATTGACGGACGTTATCACCGCATATTTCAACTTCAGGCGATCTACGGCCTCCGCTACCCGCCGGGGCTCGTCGAGATCCAATTCCGTCGGACGACCTGTGATGACGTTGCAAAAGCCACAGCTGCGCGTGCAGACATTGCCGAGAATCATGAACGTCGCCGTCGCTCGCGACCAGCACTCGCCGCGATTGGGACAGGCAGCCGACTCGCATACCGTATTGAGGCGGTGCTCTTCGATGAGACTCTTCACGCGCCAGTAGGGCTCACCCGTCGGTAAGCGCACTTTCAGCCAGGCAGGTTTCTCCAGTTTCACTTTGCTCTCTTTATCTTTCATTCAGTTTTCCGCCCAGCAACAGCGTCTTAGTGATTTTTTCACAAGCTCGATGATGGCGAAAGCCCAGTACGTGTGACATACTTTGGATGGTCTATAAGAGATCGTCAAGTAGCCCGAATTCTAGCAGCTTTTCCCGGCTAGAACCGTGAATTAGAAGAGGAAAAGGAACCCTGTCACACACCCGGTCTTTGCTTCGCAAAGCCTCAACACGCGGTAACTTGAGAATGCCTAGAAAACCTATCGAGCTTCCTCGCATCGAATTACTGTCGATTCTCGACGAGAACGCTGAGCTGGACAAAGCGCTGGAGCCGAAAATCGATCCGGCGGGTTTGAAAGAGATGTATCGCTTCATGCTTCTCGGTCGGCGCGCCGACGAGCGCATGCTTCTGCTGCAAAGGCAAGGACGCATGGGCACATTCCCGCAGGCTTCGGGACACGAAGCAATTAGCATGGGATCGGTGTACACAATTACGAAGGACGACTGGCATGTTCCTGCCTATCGCGAGCTGGCAGGCATGCTTTACCGCGGCTGGACGCTGGAGCAGATGTTCCTTTATTGGAACGGCTTTGAAGAAGGAGCAAGAGTTCCTGACGGCGTAAACGATCTGCCGGTGTGCGTTCCCATTGCCAGCCAATTGCTCCATGCTACAGGCATCGGCATGGCGATGAGAATCAAAAACGAGAAGAAAGTGGTGATGACGTACTTCGGCGATGGCGCCGCTTCCGAGGGCGACACTCACGAGGCGCTCAACTTCGCCTCTGTTTTCCAGGCCCCTGTTGTTTTCATCTGCCTCAACAATCAGTACGCCATCTCAGTGCCTTTGAGCAAGCAAATGCGCTGCGAAACCATCGCCCAGCGCGCCATCGGTTATGGCATCCCCGGCATAAGAGTGGACGGCAACGACGTCCTTGCCGTCTATGCCGCTGCCAAGGAAGCAGTGGAGAGGGCACGCAACGGCGGCGGCCCGACACTAATCGAGTGCCTTACATATAGGATCACCCCGCATACGACAGCCGACGATCCCAAGCGCTATCGTTCGGATGAAGAATGCCAGCTGTGGATGAAGCGCGATCCGCTGCTTAGATTTGCTAAATATCTCGAGAAGAAGGGCGTTCTCAGCGAGAAAGAGAGAAACGAAATGGAAGCCGAGCTCGACGCCACGATTAAGTCCGCAGTGCAAAACGCGGAGCAGATGGCGAAATCCGAAGAGCTTGCCAATCCGCTCAATATGTTCGACTACCTCTACAACGACATTCCGCAATCGCTGCAGGAGCAGAAGGATGAGCTGGCTCAGCATCTGGCGAAGAAAAAGTCGAAGAGCAAAGTGCACGTCAATCCTCAAAAGCAGCCGGCGAATGTTTTGCCCCGCGCATAAAGTTTTCCTCCAGGTGGGCGGGGACCCGTCCCAGAGCAATCAAGTCTAAGGAGCATCGGCAAATGGTTGAAATGAATATGGCGAAGGCGATCAATCTCGCTCTCCATGAGGCGATGGAAAGAGACGATCGCGTGGTTGTTATGGGTGAAGACGTCGGACCGGATGAAGGCGTCTTCCGGGTAACCGAAGGGTTGTGGTCTAAATTCGGCGAGAAGCGCGTCATCGACACGCCGCTTGCCGAATCAGGCATTGTCGGAACGGCCATCGGCATGGCTCTTTATGGCATGCGTCCGGTTTGCGAAATCCAGTTCTCCGGCTTCGACTATTACAGCTTCCACCAGCTGGAGTGCCACGCTTCTCGCTTTCGCAACAGGACACGCGGCAGATTGTCCGTGCCCATGGTCATGCGCGCACCCTATGGCGGCGGCATAAGAGCGATCGAGCACCACTCGGAGAGCCGCGAGGCCATTTATGCGCACACACCCGGATTGAAAGTCGTCATTCCGTCCGGACCGCGCAACGCACGCGCTTTGTTGCACAGCGCCATTCAAGATGCGGATCCAGTCATCTACTATGAGCCGAAGGCCGTCTACAGGCTCTTCCGCGAAGATGTGCCCGAGAAGATGGAAACACTGCCTATAGGGCAAGCGCAAGTCGTGCGCAAAGGCAAAGACATAACACTCGTCTCATATGGAGCCAGCCTGAGACCGACTTTGGAAGCGGCCGAAATTCTTGAAGAAGATGACGGCGTCAAAGCGGAAGTAATAGATCTTCTGACAATCTCGCCTCTTGACGGGGCAACCATTGTTGATTCGGTGCGCAAAACCGGGCGCGCCGTCGTCGTGCACGAAGGTCCCCGCACCTGCGGTCTGGCTGCGGAAATCATCGCTCGCATCAACGAAAAGGTGCTTCTCTATCTGGAAGCGCCAGTGAAACGCGTGACAGGCTATGACGTGCCCATCCCGTATTTCTCGAAGGAGCAAGCCTATCTGCCTGATGCCGATAAGGTCTTGTCGGCGTGCCGCGAAACGCTGTCGTTTTAGGGAGAGCTCCCGCCCCGGCATTTGCCGGAGAAAAGTGCGTTATCCTCCCCAGATTCGAGTGAAACGTCTATCGATACAAAAGGAAGGAAGTAATGGCAGTAGAGTTCAAACTACCTGATCTTGGCGAAGGCATTCACGAAGCAGAGATTCTTGCTGTGAAGGTCAAAGAAGGCGACAACGTAAAAGAAGATCAAGCGATTTTTGAGGTAGAGACTGACAAAGCCGTAGTGGAGATTCCTTCTCCCGTCGAGGGTGTGATTGAGAAGATACATGTTGAGGCGGGTCAGACCGTAACAGTGGGGACAGTGATGGTCACTTTCGACACCGGCAGCGACGAGCGTGTTCGTCCGGTTCGTCCGCAAGAAGCAGCAGCGGAAGCGAAGGGGTCGGCGCCCGTCGCCCAGAGAGTGGCGACGAAATCCGATGAGGCAAACAACGGCCGCGCAGGGGCGCCGCTTCGTCATGAAGGCA
The DNA here is from genome assembly GCA_036703705.1 of Candidatus Obscuribacterales bacterium. Lineage (GTDB taxonomy): Bacteria > Cyanobacteriota > Vampirovibrionia > Obscuribacterales > Obscuribacteraceae > DATNRC01. The sequence continues at coordinate 2,064 of DATNRC010000470.1, read as the reverse complement.
TGCCTGTCCCCGCGGCGCCTGCCACGCGAAGATTGGCTCGCGAGCTTGGTGTCGACCTTGCTCTTGTTGCCGGCTCCGGCCCCGGAGGGCGAGTCTTGAGCGAAGATGTGCGCAGTTATGCAGCCGGCAAACTGGAAGGCCGTCTTGCCACCAGTCCCGTTGCCCAACAAAAGCAGGCCCCGCCCCAAAGAGAAGCTCAGCCGGTCGAATCGCTCAAAGACAAATATGGTGGCGCGGATGGTGGCACAGCACCGCTGGAGATTCCCGGCATGGGAGCTGCGCCGATCGATCTTCCCGACTTCTCCAAATACGGCCCCGTCGAGAGAGTGCCGTTGCGCTCTATAAGAAGAAAGATCGCGCAAAACATGACGATCTCATGGACGCACATTCCGCACGTCACTCATTTCGATGAAGCCGACATCACGAATTTCGAAGCGCAGCGGGCAAAGCACGAAAAGAGCGTAAAAGAAGCAGGCGGGCGCCTGACACTGACTGTGTTCGCTCTCAAGGCCGTAGCCAGCGCGCTCAAGAAATATCCGCAGTTCAACGCCAGCCTCGACGAGAAATCGGGCGAGCTGGTGTTCAAACACTACTACAATATAGGTGTTGCCGTTGCCACCGAGCGCGGCCTGATTGTTCCCGTCATAAAAGACGTCGACAGAAAGACAATCATGGAGCTTTCCATCGAGCTGGCTGAGATAGCCGACACTACGCGCTCCGGCAAAATCGAGCTGGACCGGCTGCAGGGCGGAACATTCACCATCACCAACATTGGTGCCATCGGCGGTACCAGCATGTCGCCCATGATCAATTACCCCGAAGCGGCCATTTTAGGCATGGCCAGGGGCAAGGAAAAACCGGTGGTACGCGACGGCAAGATTGAGATCGGGCTCATTCTCCCGCTTGCGCTCTCCTTCGACCACCGCATCGCCGATGGTGCCGAAGCAGCCTACTTCGTCCGCCACGTCATCGAGCGTCTCGAAGACCCGTTCACACTTCTTTTGGAGGCATAATCATGGTCGTAGGCGAAATGGTTCAAGAAGTGGATCTGGTCGTCATCGGCGCCGGACCCGGCGGCTACACGGCCGCTTTGAGAGCGGCCGAGCTGGGAATCAAAACGACACTCGTAGATGCCCAGCCGAAGCCGGGCGGCATCTGCCTCCATCACGGTTGCATCCCCTCAAAAGCATTGCTTCATGCGGCCGAAGTAATCAACACGGCCAGAGGCGCAAGCAAGTACGGCCTGCATTTCGCCGATCCTAAAATCAACGTTGACGAGCTGCGCAACTGGAAGCAGCAAGTTACCGACAAGCTGGCTCAAGGCATTGTCGGCATGTGCAAGAGCAGCGGCGTCGAAATCATGAACGGTCAGGCCGCCTTTGAAGATTCACGTAATTTGCGTGTCGAGGTCAAGGGCGAAAGCAATGTGCGCATAAAGTTCAAGCATGCCATCCTGGCCACAGGATCGAGGCCGGCGGTGATCGCCAAATTGTTCAAGAGCGAGAAGGACCGCGAAAGCCCGCGCATTCTGGACAGCACGAGCGCGCTCAAAATCGAGGAGGTTCCCAGGTCACTGCTTGTTGTCGGCGGCGGCTACATCGGGCTGGAGATGGGGACGGTTTATCAGGCGCTGGGCAGCGAAGTGACGGTCGTGGAAATGACCGATGGTTTGCTTCCCGGAGTCGATCGAGATCTGGTCAAACCTCTGGCTGCGCATTTGCAATCCAAGTTCAAAGCGATCTATTTGAGCACCACCGTCGTCTCGCTGGAAGACAAAGGCAACGGCGTTGAAGCGGTGCTCAACGGCAAAGACGTGCCCGAGAAATTGACTTTCGACCGCGTGCTTATCGCCGTCGGACGGCGGCCAAACAGCGACAGCCTCGGTCTTGAAAACACGGACGTCACCATCGATGAGCAAGGTTTTGTAATCATCGACGACAAATGCCGCACAACAGACAAGCGCATTCTGGCCATCGGCGACGTGTCCGGACAGCCGATGCTCGCTCACCGCGCAATGCGTCAGGGACAGGTGGCAGCCGAAGTTCTGGCGGGGCGGCCGACAGC
>DATNRC010000469.1:0-6700 GCA_036703705.1 Candidatus Obscuribacterales bacterium | reverse complement strand
CCGCCACACTGTAAGTGGAAGAGCCGAGGACGAGCGTAAACAATCGGGCCCAGACAATTTCCAGCATCATGGAGACGACTGCGCTCACAACCAGCGCACAATTGAGAAGCACCGCATCAGGTGCCTCAATCCGTTCGTCTGCCGCCTCCCCTGCTTCGAAAACGGATGACGGACCATCAAAATTTGAGCCCGGCCGGAGCCGGCCCGCCGTTCCCACCGCCAGGCACGCTGACAGGAAATTCAGAGCAGCGGCCGTGAGAAGAGAATTGTTCAAACCGAAGGAAGGAATGATGCAAAATCCGCCGGCTGTTCCTCCCAGGAAAGCACCAGCCAAATTGAGAGCGTACAACAAACCGGCGCCTGACTTCTCATTGCCGTCCTCGTCTTGCGCCGCCGTTATCACCGCAGGCAGTGTCATACCCATCAAGACCGCAGGCAAAGCAACTATCAACGACGCCACCGCGAGCCGCAACTGATGAGCTTGCCCGGCGCTCATCGATTGGAAAGAGAACCACGAGCTGAAGTGGCTCTGCCCGCTTATCAAACTGAAGGTGAGACCGGAAGCGCCTATCAGCAATTCAAGCGCAGCGTAGCCATAGGCAGCCGAGCGCGCCCTTCTGAAGGCCGCACCGCCAAGAATGGCGCCGGCAGCGAGTCCGGCCATCACGCCGGCAAGCACTATGGCAAGCGAGGTGGTGCTTGCGCCGGCAAGGCGCATGAGCGCGCGCTGCCAAACGATTTGATAAAGGAGAGCGCTTACACCTGACAGAAAGAAACTGAAGCCGAGAAGGCTCATTACCAGCTGATTAGAGCGGCGAGCCGGCAACTCTTCCCCCTCTCCTTTGTGCCACGAGCAATGCATGGCGCCCCTGTGGTCGACAAAATCTATTATCCCACCCCAGCTTATGCTCACCAAATATCGCTTTGAGTTATTACACCATGACAAACAGATCCGCTACAATTTAGCTTGTTGTCTCTACAAATCTCACATGCTTTCCCAATCAGCGCGAAAGCATGCCTTGTGAGCGTCAGTCGATTGATCATCGTTTCACTCAATTTGCATAATTTCATGAGTTACGGCGACGCAACTCTCGATCTGTCGTCCGTGCCCGTAGCCTGCCTGGCCGGTCAAAATGGAGCCGGCAAATCTGCCCTTCTTGACGCCATAACCTGGGCTTTATGGGAATCCGCCCGCTCCGGCTCGGACGAGCTCATTAGATTAGGCGAAAAGGAAATGTGGGTGGACTTGCAATTCATCCACGAGGGTCAGCTTTATCGGGTGAGGCGTTCGCGCCAGAAGAGCGCCGGCAGGAGCGGCTCGAGAGGAACGTCCAAGGGCACGCTCGAATTTCAGATTTTTCAAAGTCAAACGCACGATGGTGGCGCTAATGGCAATGGCCATGGTGACGGCGGCAATGGATACAGCGACCCGGGCACCGCCCATGGCGCGTGGAAGACGCTGACGAGCGCCACCATGCGCGATACGCAAAAGCACATTTGCGAATTGCTGCGCATGGACTTCGACACATTCATAAACAGTGCCTATCTTCGCCAGGGAAAGGTAGATGAATTTACGACTCGCCCGCCTTCGGAACGCAAGCAGGTGCTCGGCGAAATTCTCGGGCTGTCTTATTTTGACAAACTGCAAGAGCGGGCGCGCGAGCATGTTCGCCACCTGAAGGCTCTCAAAGAGCTCCTTGATTCTTCCTTGAGCGTCCTGCCGGAATTGAAAACGCGCTTGGAAGCGATGAGTTTAGAACGCCAGCTGGCGCTTGAGTCGTTCAATGCCGTCTTAGCCGAGCTTGAAGAGCTGGAGAAAAAAGCGGAGGAATCGAGCGCAAGATTGAGCGAGCTCTCCCTGTCGTCGCAGAAGCTGGAGAGAGTTCAAGAGAAGATTGCAGATTTTCAGTCCACTGTCGTCGAGCTTATCAAGCAAAAAGAGGCGCTTTTCAGCCGGCTTAAAGAACTCAACGCCCTGGTTTCGCAAACACCCGCAATCGAGGAGCAGGCAAGGCAGTTTGATTTACTGAAAAACGAGCTGGAGGTGCTGGACCGGAAGGCTCTGCGCATGCAAGACCTCAATGGGCGCAAACTGGAGCTGCAATCCGAGCTTGCCCGCATGCGCAGCCGCCTCGAATTGAAATGCGAGTCTGTTGAGTCGCGCCTGAACGAGGTTAAAAAGCGCCATGAGAAGCTGCTTGGCGAAACGCGGGAGAGCGAGAAAATTGAATCGGCATACGTGCAATACAAGGAGCTCATCACAAGAGAAGCAGAGCTGGCACAGCGCCAGGAGTCCTTCACACTTCTTTCCGGTCGTGCTCAAGATTTGAGCGCGCAAATTTCCGAGGCCCGGATTCGCCTGGAAGCGCAGGTATCCCAGAAGGAAACGGCAGTAAAAGAGCTTCAATCCATTCTTGCCAGCAAAGACGCCCTGAAAGAGCAAGACCGCTCTCTCAAAGACGAGACTACCGCGCTCGATGCCTTGGAATCGGAATTCGAGCTTGTTGAGCAAAAAGGTCTGGAGCTGAAAGCAATGCTCGAATCAATCGAGGCCCAGATTCAAGTCCTCACAGGCAAGCAGAAAGAAAATCTGGAAAAAATCAACGAGCTGGAAGAGCACGAGCATTCCTCTCTCTGCCCGTTGTGCTGCGCTCCCATAGTCGATCGCGCAGCCGTAATCAAACGCTACCTGAGGCTGAATGAAGAGGCACAAAGAGAGATTTCACGGCTGAAAGACAAGAAAGCAGATCTGGAGGACGATCGCAACGAGCTGAGGAAAAAATATCTCGAGCTGAAAAAGAAGCTCGAGGGCAGAAAAGACCTCGACAAACGAATAGGCCAGCTCAACGAGCGCCAGCTGGCGGTGAAAAAGGCAGAGGAGAGCCTCAACAAGGCAACTGACGAACTGGAGTCATTGAAGAAGCGTCTCGCCAAAGACGACTACGCTCAGGTGGAACGCGAGAGCCTGGTGGCGGTGAAAGCAGAGATGCATAAGTTGGATTTCGACGCTGTTGCTTACTCCAGCCTGAAGGGTCAGCTGAGGGCACAAAGGCATATTGAAGCGCGCTGGCAGCAGCTCAAAAAAGACATGGCGGAGCTGAAAGAAAAAGAAGACGAGCTGCCGAAGCTCGAAGAAGAACTCGCCAGCCTGGAATCGGAGCTCAAAGGCGAAACCTACGGCTTGGAGATAAGGTCTGAGCTCAGAAGGCTTCATGAGGAAGCAGAGCAAATTGCTTATGACCGGCAACATCACGGCGACCTCAAACAACATCTGAGCGAGCTTCTGCCTGCCCTGGACAAAGTGCGCGAACTTAGACGCGCGCTCGACGAGCGTCCCCAAGTGCAGCTGTCTTACGATGAATGTGCGCGCTCGATCGAAGCCAAGTCAGCTCAGCTTCTCGAATTAAAAAAAGAGTCAGAAGCGCTTTCCCAAGCGGTGACGGCACTGCCGGAAGCAATGAAGACGCGTGAAGAGATGGAGCCCGAATTGCGCAGGCTGAGGAGCGACAAGCAAGAGCTGGACAAGCGTCTTGCCGTTCTTAACGCTCAGCATCAGTCCCTGAGCATCGAGCTTCAGCATATGTCAAGCAAGCAGGGGGAGCTCAAGCAAACCGAAAGCGATATTGAAGATTATCAGCTGCTCGCGGAAGCATTCGGCAAGAAGGGCATTCAGGCGGTCATCATTGAAAACGCTGTTCCGGAAATCGAAAGCGATGCCAATCGCATACTTGCCCGCCTCACCGACAACAAAATGCACATAGCCCTCGTGACGCAGCACAAAACCAAGGCCGGCTCAGTCGTGGAGACACTCGATCTGGTAATCGGCGATGAGCTGGGTACGCGCAACTATGAGCTCTACAGCGGAGGCGAAGCATTCAAAGTTAATTTCTCAATCCGGGTGGCTCTTTCCAGGCTTCTGGCGCGGCGCTCGGGGGCGAAGCTGGAGACACTCATCATCGACGAAGGCTTCGGCTCTCAGGACGAGATCAGCCGCGAGCGCCTGGTTCGCGCCATTCGCTCCATCCAGAGCGATTTCGCGCGCATCATGGTGATTACTCACATTGCCGACATTAAGGACATGTTCCCCGTGCAGATCCAGGTCACAAAGCAAAACGGCACTTCGCAACTGCAACTGCTGACATAAGTCGTTTAAGTAGGGAATAATTATTCAAGTTAGTCCCTTTTGCGGCAAGTTATGTACAAACCACCCTCCAAAACCGGTAATCGCCTGAGATTAGACGTTCAGAACCAACTTCCGCCAATGCATATGGTTGAGGTTCAATACGAAGAGTCGAAATCGAGGAGAGGGTGCCTGATTGAGCTCCCCTGGCGCTCGATGAAAAGGCCGGGATTAATGTTCATCCTCACCTGCGTCTGGGAGGAGCACGGCGACCTTCCCGTCTGGTCGCTTTACGAGCAGGTGGGCGAAGATTCGAAAATGCACTGGAGCAAGCAATTCCCGCCCAGTGATTTGCAGCTTTTGTACGACATGGTGGCGATGACCGTCGTCGTCGATGCCGACAGTGCGGGCAAAATCCCCGACACATTGAAGCCGACCGCCGACTCCCCGCCCGCCTCTCCGCAGTTTGCCCAACCGGCACCGCCTGATTACGGCCAAGCGCCTCAGGGCTATCCGGGAGCGGCCTATCCTGGTTATTATCCGCCGCCTGCTCCCATGGGCTATCCGCAGGCTTATCCCCCGGTGATGCCCGGCTATCCCGCGCAACCCATGCCCGGTTACGGCATGCCTGCCGTGCCCATGGACCCGGCAGCGCAATGGGCGTACAGCGCGGTCCAGCAGACATTGCCCGCCTCAACTCCGCCAGCGCCCGCCCCTCCCGCCGCGCCTGCGCCTCCTCCGGAGCCGGCAAAAACTTCAATGACTCCGCTGATGCAGCAAAGCGGCGTCTTCAAGCGCATCGACATGAGCCTGATCGCCAAGGGCAAGAAGCTCGACCTGGGCACTCTTTTGCTTGATGCTCGGCTGATCAAGCAAAATTCGCTCGAAGCCGCCCTCAAGATTCAAGGCATGGTGGAGGACGGAAAGATCGACCCCGACATCGCGCCTCTGGCTCTGGAGCGCTTCCACAGCGAAGGAGCAAGAATCGATCAGTACTTGACCGGCGACGTCCTGGAAAAAATGCGGGAAAAAAGCAAACAAGCACCGGCACCATCTCAGGAGACGAAGCAGCCCGAACAGGCCAAACCTGCTGCAAAGGGAAGCGGCAAATCGCCTGAGGAGGTACAGAAGATTCGTCAGGCTTTCGACGTTCTCAAAAAGGCAGGCATCATCGACGACAAAGATATCGAAACGGCGCAGGGCGTGCTCAGGAAGACGGGCGGCGACATTGTGCAGATTTTGATTGCGGCCAACAAATTCGACAAGAATACTTACGAAGCGGCACACATCGTCAGGCCGCTTATCAGCTCCGGGCTGATGAAACCCGAGCAAGCAATCATCGCCCTCAATTATTGCTGCCGCAGCCGGGTGGACTTCGACACCGCGCTCGAGGAGATGGGCTGGCAGAATCCGCGCAAGCTGAGAAAAGACCTCGACCTGTAACCACATACGGTGCACGGTCGTTCGCGCCGTTAAGCTAAGGCTGTTGTTTGAGGCCCTCCTCTGATGGAGCTTTAAGATCTGGGCAGGATGCGCATGCTCAGGCACAAACGCATGGCAAGCGCCGAGCGAAGCGCCAGGGCGCAGCAGTTAGAAGGCTCCGACGATCCCGACAAACTGCGATCCCGAAAGGCGCTCCACTTGCGCTCTGCAGTCGCTCGCCCGATTAGAGAGTTCCCGACATTTCCTGATCAAGGCAAGTCCCTTGAGAGGGGGTCGACTGTAAATCTCGCTTGCCCTCTCTATTTGTTGAGCCCGTCGGGAGCCTCGGAAAATTCCCGCGCCAAGATCCTGACGACGGCTGGTGCCGTCAGACCGGGTATATTGCCCAGCATTGAGAGGCTGTATGTGTTGAGGGGCTGGATTTGCCCGGTCACATCCGTTTCAATCTCGTACACATATCTCGAGCTGTCCGCCGCCGTTGGCAGTTTTCCTTCAAAGCGCGTCGTGGCTCCAGTAGTAATGTCAGTTCTAATAATGTCGACATCGAGGCTCTGGACGCTCACACCTCTGAATTTGGAGAGCACATTGCTCACCGCCACTGGTGCCACCGCCAAAGCCGATGGTTTGCCTGCGCTGCCCGCCTCGAACGTATACGACTTGGAGGCGGCATTCGCTCCCTCTCTTGCCGCGGTCATAAGCAGCCCATAACGCAGGCCCATGGTTCCGAGATTGAGAAGGGGATAAAAAAACAAGAGAAAAATAATTGCCATTACTCCAGGAACTTCCACGGCATAATTGCCGGTGCAGCTCCTGATGCGGTTTTTCAAGCGACAAATCATAGCATAGACACCTCCAGGGTCTACTAACAATTGATGCGTCAGAATGCAGACACCCACCGCGTGTCTTCACTCTCTGTGTGCGGGAGATGCGGACTGGGCTCCCACATGTTTTGTCACTATCTACATTACGGGCTCTCCGTGAAAGTTGTGTGAGAAACATGGCACCACCCATGATGGTAGCGCGGCGACACCCATTTTGGGCCGCATGGAAAACGTGTCATAGGGAAAAATCGGCTCGTCACTTTCGTGACGAGCCGAACCAACAAATCAAGAAGGAAAACAGCTATGGCGGGAGAAC
>DATNRC010000468.1:0-3547 GCA_036703705.1 Candidatus Obscuribacterales bacterium | reverse complement strand
GGAGATGCAGGCAGCCGTCCCGGATTCCCAGGGACCGGTGGAGATGCGAGCAGCCGTCCCGGATTCGCAGGTGCAGGCGGAGATGCAGGCAGCCGTCCCGGATTCCCAGGGACCGGTGGAGATGCGAGCAGCCGTCTCGGATTCGCAGGTGCAGGTGGAGATGCATCGAAAGCGGTCGCCTCAACAGATAAGTTCGGACAATCGGGGGATAAGTTCGGTCGACCTACGGAAAAATGGAACACCTCTTCTGGCAAGGCCGCAGATGGCACCGGTTATTCTGCCCATCCGAGCGAAGAGCACGGATCCGGCGAGGGATTTGGGCATGGTGACGAAGCTGTTTTGCCTGAGATGAATATCGTCCTTGATGACGGTGCCATCGAATCCGGTGAGAAGTTTGAGGGCGACGAGAAGACCGCGGAACTTTCGATGGCGCTTGGAGTTCTCCATAAACTGATGGAGGAAGAACACGGGGCCTATCTGTACATCACAAAAGAAGGAGACACTGTCGAGCTTGTGGCTCGCGATGTCGTCGGCGATGCGCGCACCGCTCCTCTCGTTTTTTCGATGAACAAGGAGCACGTTCTCCAGTCCGAGCAGTACGGAGTGTATCCATTCAAAGTCGGCGTTGTTCTGAATCTTCCGACTCCGCGCCAGATCAAAGAGTTCTTCGATGCGAGGCAGTGATGCAAATTCGATATCCTTATTTTCGCTCTTTTGATGCAAAAAGATATCACTCGTCTCCTCTTCACCCTCGCCGCGCGCATTGATGCAAATTCGATATCATTTTCTGCCGATATTGATGCAATAGAGCATCACCGCCCTCTTGGTGAGCAGATTTATGCCGTGATGCATACTCGAAATCAGTTTCAACCGATTTTGGTCTAATTCGCGCCGCCACATGAGCACTGTTCCAATCATTTCTTGGGCAGTTTCTTGCCTGTGAGATGATAGAAGCCGAGCGGGGCGAAGACCGCCACGAGAAATGCCGGGGCGAACCAGGCACCTAATCCGCTGGCGCGACCGAGAGCGACATTTACAGTGGCCGCTTGCATGTAGCTGAGCATCAATCCCATCACAAGTCTGTAGACGGCGAGAAGTTGTCGTGCGTCTGGCTGGGATCCTTTCGATGATCTGCCGCCGATCGTCAGCATGACAAAGAGAAAAATACTTACTGCGGGACCAATTAATACCGTGATTCGCGGTCCCCAGTTGTCGGCTTCTCCAAGCAATCCAAAGTGAATTGGGACCTTATCGGGAAGCAGCCCCCAGTGCATTCCTATATACGATGGCCCGGCTGCGACCGCCGCCAGGGCGATGACCGTCATCGATTTGATAGTGCTCTCAGACATGCCGCGCCGACCAGTTCGTCTGTAACGCCACCTCGCCTGTCAGAAATTCGGCTAATTTTCTGACACTGCCGCCTGATTGCAAACGCCACCTCACCTGTCAGAAATTCGGCTAATTTTCTGACACGATCCGCCTGATTGCAAACGCCACCTCACCTGTCAGAAATTCAGCCAATTTTCTGACACCGTCCACCTGATTGCAAACGCCACCTCGCCTGTCAGCTGACCCACTGATCTTCCCTTGCTTGCATGGAGCGACTCATGAAGCGATGCGGTTGCGGCCCTCTTCTTTGGCCTGCTGAAGAGCTAATTTGGCATCGCGCAGGATTGTTTCCGGATTGAGATCTTCCATGTTGAAGTGCGAACATCCGACGCTGACGGTTACTTTAGGACCTCTTGTGCCGGGTCCTTTGACGAAGCTGAGGCGTTCGACTTCCGAGCGCACTTTCTCGGCAAGAACCTTCGCTCCGGCAAGATCGGTGTTGGGCAAAACCACGGCAAATTCGTCTCCGCCATAACGCGCGATGAGGTCGCTTGAGCGTGTTACGTTCAACAAGCGATTGGCGATTGTAGTCAAAACGACGTCGCCGATTTCATAGCCGTACTCCTCGTTGATCTGAGCAAAATTGTCTATGTCAATAATCGCCAGACCAACCGCCAGTCTTTGCCTGTAGGAGAACAGCAATTGCTGCTGCAGGAAACCGACCAGGAATTCGAGATTGTACAAGCCGGTCAGCGGATCGATTGCCGCTCGATAAGCTTCGCGTTCGTGCAAAACCTCGATTTCGTGTTTGGCGAGCAGGAGCTGGACCACGGGTGGCATCTGCAATTGCAATTGAGTCATGAACGCGCGCGAGACCGCGTTGAACGACTTCTTCTGATAGGAGCCGAAAACCAGAGCGGCTTTCCCGCCCTTGCCGTTTTTCTCACTCACCACAGGCAGTATCTCGACTTCACCAACCGATTTGCCGGCGTCTTTCTCGGCAACGAGATCGCCGCGAACATCGAGCGTCAATTCGGTCTCGATTTCCAGCTGTTTAGCTGCTTTTGCAATCAGCTCATTGAACGCGTCCTGGCTCATGCCGGGTGCGAACTGGAAAGCCGCCCAGGGAGCGTCCGGGGAGCCGATGACAAGCCCGAGAATGTCCGGGCTGAACAGCTGATTCACAAGCGCAAAATAAGCATCAATGAACTTTTTGCGCGGCTCCACGAGCGCCGTCATAGATCGCGTAAGTCTTGTCACCAGGCGCTCGATCAACAAATCGTCCAACAAACCGGCGTAACTATTGAGCTGGTTGGCACTTGAAAATGACCTCGACGGCGCCAGCAGATTCTTCACCATCGGCGCCGCCCAACCCTCATCATGAGCCTTGCTGACAAGCTCTTTTATGATCGTCGTAACTTGCTTCAAGTCCTTTTCAAGTTGCTCGGGATGAATCAACCGATCTGGCAGTGCTGCCACTTTCCAAAAATCGTCTTGATCGGCCGCCGGCCCCTTGACAAGGAGGATTACGGGGAGTTTGCTTGTCCGATCGTTCGATTTGATTAGACACGACAGCTGATAGCCGGTCAGGTCTTTTAGCGTTGTCGAGGCTACGACGATGTCGGCGCCGCGCGCGCCCAGCTCGTCAAGGGCGTCGAAACCTCCGCCGCAATCAGCAATTTCAAAGCCGTCTTTCCTCAGCGCGTTGCGAAGCTCTACTGACGCGTTCTCCTCATCTTCGACCAGGACTACCTTGGCTAGTGGCATCGTGCTTTTCCTATTGGCTAGTATCTGAATGTTTCAACTGAATTTTACCGGTTCTGCGGATGGGCAGACGCCTGCCGGATCCAATCCGCTGGTGCTATGATCTAGCGATGTAATGCGGATAAACCGTCAGTGACTGGGTTTAGCCCAGACCTAACGACTTTTTATAGCATGCTGGTGATTCCACCGCTTTAGCGGATGAGAATCGAAAAAACGGATAAACGGGAATCAAAGATGCAAACCGCGACGGCTTTGAAAGAGATGCCTCTCAGCTTCAAATTAACTGAGGAGCAAATGTTAATCAGGGACATGATCTCAGAGATTGCTGAGAAAGAATTTGCGCCCAGAGCCGCTGAGATTGACCGCAATCATCGTTTTCCCAGAGAAAATTGGGATTTGCTTGCCGCCTCAGATGTTTGCGGGTTGCCGTTTCCTGAGGAATACGGCGGCGCAG
>DATNRC010000467.1:0-6331 GCA_036703705.1 Candidatus Obscuribacterales bacterium | reverse complement strand
AACCGCGATTGAGCAGTGGGTCTGTTCGACGACAGCACGCGCCACGGAGCCGAGTACGCTGGCGCCTTCTCTGTGCGCTCCCAAGACAATCAGATCGGCATCCCGTTCTTGGGCGAATTCGACCAGCCTGGCTGCCGGTTGCCCCTCCAGGATTCGTTCTTCAATGCATGCGAATTTCGCTCGGGAGCGAAGAAATGAGGCATAGCGTCGGACTTCATTGGTCATTTGACTTCGCGATTGCTTGACATTTTTGATGGCGGGGTCTAATCCCGCAACTCGGGTATGGAATCGCAGGTGACTGATACTTGCTTGCGGACAATCAATGACACTGACAAGAGCAACCCTGGTCTCCCTGGGGAAAGCAATGGAGGCTGCCCATTCCAATGCGGCTCTTGAGTTTGTTGAAGCATCTAAGGCAATGACTATGTTTTTCGGTGTGAGGTCGAGATTGCTCAGACTTTCCAAATCCGGGACAGTGAATTGGCGCGGTCTGATGATTTCCAGACAACATCTGACTCTGTCTGTGAGCGCTGCGGCTACGCTGCCGAGCCAGGCGCGCTCAACTTCAGTGCGGTGGTGCGACCCCATCACTATGTAGTCAGCCCTAAAGCTGCTCGCTGCAAGAAGCAATTGCGCCACCACATTCCCGAAGCCGAGAGTCGATTCGACATTGGGCAATGTTTGACGAGCCTCGATTGTCATGGTTTCGAGCCAGTCAATCATGCTGTCGATGTAACGCTGCTGGTCATCAGCAAGCTTATCCAGGTGGTCCTGAGATTGAGATGCGTCCGAGCGGTCAAAAAGGGGATCGAATTGCTCCACTACATGGCACAGCATGAATTCTGTATCGTCCGGCCAATGCCTTTGCTTCAACGACTCGACAGCCAGCTTCGAGTACAGCAAATTGTCCACGGCGACAAAAACTCTCATAAATTGCGACCCTCACAAGCTCAGGCGACCCTTTCCCGGACAGCTCGCCCCTCCTCCTGTAATGAGCCTAAGATAAGCAATGGTGAAGTGCATCAATCGATGGGTTGGCTTGATGACATCGTTGGAATGATCACGCGAAATGCCGGCCCTTGCGGGCCGGCAGCAAGATACAGGCTTCAGCAGCTGTTACTCGAGAAGGCGGATCCCCAGGACTGTCACCTTGCTCACGGCAGTATTGCCCGTTTGCGGGGCATTGATCGCCACTCGGACGATGGTGCCGGTGATTGTCTCCACTATGCCTTGCTTTTGATTTATCTCTATGTCAGTGATTTTGAAGGCTACAAAACCAATGAGCTCACGCGACTGGTTGAACGGCGACTGACCTGTAATGACAGGCAGAACAACATATGGTTGAGTGAGCAATGCTTCTCTGAATGGACTGCCGGCGAGCCGCTTCTGCCCCACGATGCCGTTGTTCAATTCAATGAAGTCGCCGACTTTGACTGCCGGAATGAAGTTAGGCTCCGGCTCCTTGATACCCAGTGACTGCGCGATTGCTTCATTGATGTAATGTGCGCTGGCGGCCGGCTCAAGGAAAGATGTGAAGGCTGAATTTTTCACCTGCTGCGAGCCCACAAACATTTTGAAGGAGTCGCCGATGTTGAGATCTTTGAGGGGGGGATATTCATGCTTGTCCTTCTTCGGCACTCCGTCCCAGCTCACAGCAAGCGGAAAGCAGGTATCTCCGGGTACCTGAGTGATATAACCAACGGGGCCAGCCACAGACCTGGAATGAATTATGTCTTTGTATTTGCCGATGATGGGCAAACCGATGTGGGACACCTCCATATCCGCCGTCACTGTCACCTTGCCCAGGAATTCGCCCTGGGGGAGAGCAACATCAATGTTTACGTGCGTGCCGGGTGTCTGATTGCTCACTGAGCGACCATCCACCTGGTTCATCTCCGCAGTTCGCATTGCGTGTTGATAGCAAGTGTCCGGTGCCAGAAGAGGTGCTTGTTGCCGGCGATTACCTTCCTGATGATCGTCCGCATGGTGGATACAAAACGGTAATAGGTCCTCAACTCTCCTCGAAAGCAAAAGCAACTCCTGAAATTTCCAGGAATTGCTCTTTAACAAGGGGGAGAATAGACTCTCTAATCAGGTGTTCGCTGCCAGTGCAGTCGCTGCCTTTTGCTCCTTTTCCGAGACCTCTTGTGGTTGCGCTCTCACGATGAGCACTGAGCAATCTGCGTGAACCAGCACATGCGAAGAAACGCTGCCCATGACTAATCGATTGAATCCATGACGACCATGAGAGCCCATGACGATCAAATTGGCCGGCAAGTTCTTTGCCAGTTCGACGATTTCGATTTTCGGAAATCCCTCGATTACTTTCTCTTCAATGTGCTCGGTCTTGAGATAGTCACGTATCCTCATGGCTACATTTCTTGTTAGTGCATGCGCCGCCACGATTCTGTCCTGGCTCATCTCGTCGAGCATTGGTCCTGGAAGGACTGCCATCATGTTGCTCACTTTCAAGGGCTCGACAACATGGCAGATGACAAACTGAGTATGCGGAGGCCAGAAGTGATTGCCGACGAAATCGGCAATCGATGCCGTGAATTGACCCTCGTCAATGGCGATGAGGACTTTGAAAGGCGGTAGGTTAAGTGGTTGCATTGCCTTACCCATCCATGGTGAAACTGTTGACACTCTCTCACATGCGAGCCCTTGAACGCCTCAATCTAGCTGCTGAATTCAGACAGCCGTTGGAGTGATTGGCGGGCCGACGATGTCCGCTCGCGGCCCCAGTTTTGATTTAAGATGTCTCCATCCCGTCATGCCGCCAAGCAGGGTGGCTACTCGCCTGTACCCCTGGCTTTTAAGTATGCTGCCTGCTATACCGGAAAAGAATTCCGATTGACAATAAAGCACGATCGGATCGTCTTTCCTCAGTGCCGATGCTCGATCGAAGAACTCAGCGAAGGGCATGTTGACGCTGGTGGCGAAACCGTCGAGTTTCCAGTCAGTCGAGGAGCGAAGATCGACAAGCAATGGTGCATTCGAGGACATCAGCTGTCGGAGCACTTCGGTACCGGAAAATCTGCGTAAGCGTCCCACATGACGGGTGGACAGTCCATGCGCGGCCATGCCGCCACGAAGAAAGCCGACCACCATATCAAATCCTGCTGCCGTCAGCGTCTCTACAGCTTTTTCTTCCTCGCCCGGATCACACACGACCACCGCTCTTACATGCGCCATGTAGTTGAGGCAGGTCAAATTGGCAAAGCTTGGCAGGTTGATGCTTCCCGCAAGATGGGCGCCTGCGAATCGTTGTACGCTTCGAAAGTCGATTACGAGCGCGCCCTCTCGTTGCCATTCCAGCACCTGCTCGAAGGAAAGCGCTTTCAATTTGGTTCGTCTTGCATAGTCCGGCAGCTCGCTGCCTCTATTCATATAAAATGGAGGGCCGGTGGATGCGCCCGCGTGAGAATAAGCGGCCATAATTTCCACAAAATCACCGCGATTTGGACTCTGAATGGCGAAATTGCTCTCGCTCTCATCGTCGATGGTGCTGTCCACGATGACGCCGGCTTCAATAGAGCCGTAAGCGTGTCCCGGGTAAACGAGCGTTCCTCCGGGCAAGTGACTCAATCTGGTTTGAATGGAATCATAAAGAAGGGCAGACATATGATCGTAAGTGTGCCCTTCAACAGCAAGCAAATCGGGACGGCCACAATCAGCGCGGTACAAAGTATCACCTGTCATGACCGCGACCGGACGGTCTTTTGATGCGTTCAGATCGTAGATAAGCAAGCAGATGGCATCTTCCGTGTGACCCGGGGTAGAGACAACGGCGATTCGCAAGTCGCCCAGCTCGAATTCATCGCCGTCCGCGGCAGGCATAAAGTCGAAGAGGGCTTCTGCCCCGGGGCCCAGCACGATGGTGGCATTCAAGCGCCTGGCCAATTTCTCGTGCCCGGCGACAAATTCGGATGGGGTATGCGTCAGGAAGACATAGCGAATTTCGAAGTGGTGCTCATTTGCCAGCTCCAGATAGACGTCAATGTCTGATTGGGGATCAACTACCACGGCGCTTCGCGTCTTCTCGTCGGCAATGAAGTATGAGCACAGAGCCAACACCTGATTTGTCACTTGTCGTAAGAACATGCTGCTTACCTCATTGCACCAAATTTGCCATCACAATAAGCATTCTGCTCCTCGTGTTAAAAATGCTCATCCGCCGAATTGGCGATCCATATTAAGGGACAGCCGTACAAGCGAGATTTTGGAGCATGCATTGGTTACCAAAAAGGAATCAGCCTTTGGGACGAGCGCAAGATTGGCACTTTCAAGGGTCTGCCTGTGATGCGGCTTTTCAGTGCCTTGCGTGCTTCATCCCCCTTTCATCTCATTCTTGCGGTCAATAGTGAAGCTATGTACGGCATGAAATAATGCGTTTACCTCTATGTTTCTGAGAAGCGGAGCGGCTGTGATGGAAGACGGCGTGATTACAATATGTCTTGATCCGCCTTATCTGTGTTATCGCTCCGATAAAGATGGCATGATTCGCTCGCGACACTGCACTCTCTCTGACGTGATGCTTATTTTGCAGGAGCTGGGAAGCGAAGGCGTCAATATGAGCGACTGCTCAATCCGTATTCACGGTCAGTTCAAGCTGGAAACGCTGGTTAAGCTGAAATTGATACGCGAAAAGAGGGCAGCTTCAAAAAGATATACCGATTTGAAATTCGCCCACTAATTCTTGTGTCTTGCATCGAACGCCGGCCTTTCGGCGCTCGCCTCGCTGATGCCTGGCGTTAGAGAAGCGCTATGATCGGCGCTAAACTTGCGCGTGAGCATTAAGATAATTCCTCAGGCGGTCGAAGCCGGAAATGATTGAAGCACTGTATTGTCTAATCTTCGTCCAATCTTGTTCTTTTGTCGCCAATTCCAGATCGCAGGATAGCTGTGCCAATTCATGAGCACCGACGGCGGAGCTGGCACTCTTTAGCTCGTGCACTAATGCGCTTGTTTGAGCCAAGTCGCGATCTGACACCGCTGCTGAAAGTTTGTTCAATAAGGTTTCAGCGGACGCCACAAAGGTGTTGAGCAACTCCGTGGTTTCATCGGCGCTGAATTCGTTTAGTAAGACGCTGAAGTCAATCGGTTCGGGCCTTATTTTTGGCAGCTCGACGGTTCGCTGCCCGCGCTCGCCGGGCTTGACCGCGTCTTCCGCGGGATCGCACCCACCGCCCGAGAGGAAACGCTCAAGCACTGCTTTCAGTCTCTGTCTCTTCACTGGTTTGCTGATGTAGTCGTCCATGCCTGCGCTGAGACATTTGTAGCGATCTTCGGACATGGCATGGGCGGTCATGGCCACGATGGGGATGTGCATACCGCTCAAGGTTTCCTGGCGCCGAATTTGCCTCGTGGCTTCAAACCCGTCCATATCAGGCATCTGGCAATCCATCAGAATCAGCGAATACGGACGGCGCTTGAGCTCTTCGAGCGCTTCAGTGCCGTTGGAGACAGCGTACGCTCTATAACCAAGTTCGGACAATTGCAAAAGGGCCACCTTTTGATTGGTGGCATTGTCTTCGACAACGAGGATGGGCGCAGTCTCGTGCAGCTTGTCTTGCCCCCCTATAACGACACGCTCTTCTCTTCGTGCGCTTTCCACAACCGGAGCAAGAGCTTCACTTGCGTGTGTCTCATTGATTGCCGCCGAAAGAGGTGATTGAGACGGGCTGCCAGGAAGCTCGCCCTGGAAGGAAAGCATTGACGCCGCTTCTGTTTGAGCAGCAGGAGCTGTTGTTCTGTGCGCTCTCAGCGCATCTCTTTCGCTGTTGCTTGTCAGCAAATTGACAAAGCAATCGTACATTCTTGATTGCTTCACGGGTTTGGCGAGGAAAGCTGAAAAGCCTGCTTGCAGAGCATCCTGCGCCAGTATATGGTCGTCGAACGAACTGACAAGGATAAGCTTTGTGTGGCGGAGATCTTCGTATTTGCCGATGCTGTGGGCAAGCGCCAGCGCGTCACTGTGCGTGAGTTGGAAATCGACGATGGCAAGATCGTAAGGAGCATTCGCGGCCGCTTCTCGCCGCATCAAATGCAGTGCCTCCTCGCCTGTGGCCACGGTGTCACAGCGAATTCCCCATGATGAGGCATATGCCTGAATGATTTCGCTTGCATGCGCCGGTCCGTTTACTATGAGCAGGCGCACATCGTGAAAGACCTTCTTGGTCGGGAAAATCTGCGGCCGTTTTGCCGGTCTGTCCAGCCGGATTTTGAACCAGAAATTAGAGCCCTCCTGCGGCGTGCTTTCCGCTCCTATCTGACCGCCCATCAATTCAACCAGCCGTTTGGAGATGGACAGGCCAAGGCCCGTGCCGCC
>DATNRC010000466.1:0-20973 GCA_036703705.1 Candidatus Obscuribacterales bacterium | reverse complement strand
ACCACAATGTCGGCCTGGGGGCGCGGGTTTCCTGGGTGTAGGACGCTTCTGCTATGTCTTATAAGATTACCAAACGAACCTGTACTTATTCAGTAAACTGCGTTCCAAGTGACACACGGTCTGCGTTTCGGAGGAGATTGTCAGAAGCCTAATCTCTGAAACGTTGACTGATAGAGCTTCAACGGCGCTCTTCACTGAATATGTTCACGAACCTGAATATCCAATCCGCTTGTAAGACAAGTCCGAGAATGCACAAGAGAAAGGGTTTTCGAACAAATAGGGTTTGCGGGAATTAGTGCACTTAACTAGCAAATGATGGCGCTGGTAACAGTTTGTAGCGATACGCTGAACATTGTTTGGGAGAGCAGTTTTGCTATAAAGAAGCAATGTTGCGGAAATGCGGAATATCGATCATCGGACGTCGATACTGCATTTAGTGTTGTATACGGTATTAACATTTGAAATTGATCTCGCCGCTGGCTCACAATGCCGTTTGCGAAGACCACACGCAAGCGAGGGGAGATCAATTCTTGTCAAAGAATACTGGAAGCGGGCGAATCACGCAACATGATTTTGGTAGGTACTCGGCAAAAATCTGAAGGCGGGTTTTTTGGGGGACATGATCACAGACAGCGGCGGAGTGCAATTGGTCTCCTCCGTTGAGACCAGGTGCGGTTTAATCGATGGCTTCGCCGGCTGCATACCGGATTGGCACAGCGGACCGGTGCAGTACAGTTTGAAACATTTAACAGCGCAACGAACCTTACTCATAGCGGCCGGTTATGAGGACGCGATTGACAGCACGCTCAAGCGTTCCGACCTGGCCTTCAGTCTCGCATTGTTCTCGATAACGAAGAATCCTGAACTGGCCTGCCAATCGACAATCACGATATTCGAGAACAAAATCAACGAAGCAACCTGTAACGTGCTTGCTGCCTGGTTTCTCAAAGTGTATGTCGAGAAAGGTGCAAAAACCGGTAAAGAACCGATCATCCTTGATCTGGATGGTTCCTCAGTTGAAGCGCATGGCGAACAGGAAAAGACTGCCTACAATTGCGTCCGGGAAGCGAGGACGAGGCCATAGTGGGGGAACTAAAGCGCATCGTTCCTCAAATCAAGGCGAAGTACCCTGGCAGACAGATTATCGTTCGTGCCGACGCAGGCGTGTACCACCCAGCAATATGCGACTGGTGCGAAGACAACGACGTCTTCTATCTCATGCGTTTTCCGGGCAGCGGTCACGGCGGAGGAAGCCTGGCGACCAGCTCTGCTTTCGCGGTGGAAGCTGCGAGAAAAGACTTTCACAAGCGGTTCGGTCGTGAAAAGTTCCTTCATTCCAAGGTCACCAAATCAAAGCGCGAGACCGAAATCAAACAAATCAAAGACAAGAAGAAACGACAAAAGGAGCTCCGCGAGTTGCGAGAACGCCATGTGCGCATCTATACAGAATTTATGCATCGCACCGGCAAGGGCGGCAACGACACGAAAGCCTGGAGGCAGGACCGCCTGGTTCTCTGCGTCGTCACGCACGATGACTGGGTAGCCAGAGCACTTTCTTCGTCACCAACATCTCTAACCTGGGACCTGTGTACCTGATAGATCAGCTCTACAACCAGCGTGGTGAGGCTGAGTTATTCATTCGCGCAAGGAAAGAAATCAAATGCACCCGCTTATCCTGCCAGAGTTTCTTTGCTAATCAATTCAGGCTGTTCTTGCATGGACTTGCCTATCTGCTCCTGTTGCAGCTCAAACGCTTGATGCCCAGCCGCTTACATCACATGTCGCTTGCGTCCATCCAAAAATATTCCGTCAGAATACCTGCATTGATCACTCACACTGCGCGGGATGTTGTGCTCCGATGGTCAGAAACATTTCCCTGGAAGAAGGAGCTTCTCTCGCTCTGCAAGCGGATTGACAAAGCGAAGCCTTTGCGTTGTTGACTCGAAACAACTGCAAATTTCAAAATCGACTCCCGGGCACATGCTTCGCTTCTCGCAAGCGGCTTCCCAGCTTCGTTTTGCAAAGCTCGCCACCGTTGCTCTCGGACCGCAAACCTTGATTCGGAGCTACAAATGAATGGAGAAAGGACCTTTTTCCTTACTACCTTGACGCCATTAACGCGCTTGGCATCAACGCTCCGAAGTTGTCACTATATGCATTAATAATTTAGGGCGAAAAAAGTGTGGGGATGTAGATTCAGCTGGCAAAGCCAGCCTACACCCTCCCCACACGGTGGAAACGTTCCCATCGCAGAGTGGACTGGCTGAGCCGCAGGCGTAGAGCAACGATTTTCACCGGCGCTACGCCCGCGTTCGACGAGTCCGCATCCGTCAGCGTTGACGAGGCCCTGCCCCGTTTCCAGCTCGCCCCTCACAATCACTTGCCCTTGACGGGCACGAGCGCCTTGTTGATCGGGTTGCTGGAGATGTCGGGGTAGAGAGTGCGGATGAGACCGATCTGCTCTTCCGTGCAAATGACGGTCACCGAGAGTGAATACGGCGCCTTCTTGTGCACGGAGTAGTCGGTGACCTCCACCTCGAACTGGCGCTCCAGATCGTGCAGCAGAGCCGCACTCTCATCGGCGAATTCGTCCATGGTGTTGGCCGTCAGGATGAGGCTCCACTCCTGCATCCGCTCGCGACGCGCCTTCATGCGCGCCTTCTCGACACGGCGCTGAAACGCCATGCCGTGAGCAGTCTCGGGCGTGTCGCCGCCGTACAGCACGAGGCCTTCGATGCTCTCCGCGAAGTCACCGGCGCCGCGAGCCACCGCGAACGTCAGCTTGTCGGACTTGCCGTCCCAGGAGACCTTCACCAGGTCGCCACCGAGGACGCGGTCCGGGTTGTCCTCGTCGAGCATGCGACCGAGCGGCTTTTCGAGATGCCGCGCGATCACTCGCTTCAGCTCGGCAACCTCGTCCTTCGCCTGCATCAGCAAGAAGTCACCAGCGTTCGTCTCCACTTCGAGAGTGAAGTCCGAGCCGCGTGGCATCTGCTCGATGATGCGATCCTTGAGCAGGCTGATCTCGACGTCCACGATTTTGCGAACGTCGTCACGACCCAGCTCGCGATACACGACGACGCCGTCCAGTCGGTTGCGGAACTCCGGCTTGTAACGCCGGCGCATCTCCTCGTCGACGATGTGGACGATGCGGTCGTGGGTGAGCTTGCACGGCCTGGCATTGAAGCCGATGCCGCCGCGCTCTTCCTTCTCGACCTTGTCCATGGCGAGGTTGGACGTGATGATGAACACCGTGTTGGTGAAGTCGGCAACCTCACCGTTGGCGAGCACCTTCTTGCCCTTGTCGAAGACTTCCATCCAGAACTTGTAGAAGTCTCCGTCCGCCTTCTCGAACTCCTCGAGCACGACGACGTCGATCGTCTCCTTGGAGTTGATGCGCACGCGCACGCGGTTCCAGTTGGTAACCACGCTGTAGCCGTCCACCTGCATGAGCTGCTCGCGAGTGAGCTTGCTCAGGTCGCTGATTGGTTTGCGCCAGCTCACGTACCTGGGCGGCGCACCGATCAGACCGTGCATGTCGCTGTCGTCGCTGTAGTCCTCGGCAGTCAGGCGAGTGAGCGCCTCGGGATCACCGTGGAACAGATACGCGAGGACCTGCGCCAGAAGGGACTTACCGCGGCGGGACTTGCCGACCAGGTAGTAGATGCCCAGAGGCCGCTTCTTGTTGCGGATGGGGTTCTTGTACGCCGTCCGCACATCGAGCGCGATCTGGCGCGCCTCGGGCTGACCGACGAGACGCGCGTCGAAACGCTCGCCGAATTCCTCTTCGGCAGGAGACAGCTCGTCGAGATTGACCACTACGAACGGCAGCGGTCTCTCTTCTTCGTGATCACTTGTGTTTTTTCGGTTCTTAGACATGATTGACTCCTTTCGGCCGTGCAAAGCCCCGGCCGATTTGATTAAGCGACTGGTGAGTCGCACTTCACAATGCCCGCTCCGGTTGGAGCGTGCGCAAGATCCGGCGACCACGAGTCGCCTTCACGATAAAGAACCCAGCTAAGAGACGACTTCGCGCAGCATGTCGAGATACGACCGCCTGACGAATTCCCTCTCTTCACCGAGCAGTTCGACCACCAAACCGCGAATGCGCACTCGAGCCGCTTCCACGTCGCCATCCAGCGGCACTAGGACTTCGACTTCGAGATAACACCCGCTGTAGATGCTGAGACCGGAAACTTGATCGACCGCCACCACGACGTCCCTTTCCGGTGCCAAGAACATCTGGCGGGTCTTGCTGAAGGCAAGAAGTCTCTTGCCGTTCACCAATCTGCCGACGAGCCGCAAGAAGCAACTCGTGAGCAAATCAATTTCGCCTTCGTTTTCTCGACGTTCGCGCTGACCAGCCACCGTCAGCCAGTCCTTCATGGTGAGAAGGCGCTGGGACTTGTTGTCGTCGGACTCGACACGAATGCGGATCATGTCTTCATCTTTGACGGTGGGCAAAAACGTGTCAGTCATGGTGAGTCGACCGGACGCAGAGAATCCGCGACGCGACAGCTTGTCCGGCAAGCCTTTGGCTTCATCTTCACTGAGGTTGAACTTGCGCTCCACCTCCAGATGAGCTTTAGGCTCTTTGGACTTCTTGTCAGCTCGCCGACTTTTTGCGAGAAGCCAGGCTGTCAGACAAGCCAACAGCTTCCTGCCAAGCTTTGAAGCAACTGCCATGGCTTATTCCTCGTGATGCAGCTTGAGCCAACTTGGCAAAAATCCTTGGCAGTCTCCTGCTTAAGGGATATGCAAGCTGACAACTCCTGGCAACCTCCCGTGCGACCAAACATGTGCTGAGATGCCCTTTTTGTAAAGGCACTATCTGGATCGCTCCAGTTTCTCAGTTTTAGTGGCGCCTGGTGGGTTTGGTTGCCTTTAAATTTCTCGTTGGGTTTGAGAATGGGGTAACTGCAGCCTATAGGCAGAAGACGGACAAAAGCTACTCGCAGGTTGTGCTCCTGATTACTAATCGAGTTTCAAAAGGTGAGCGGGATTACGCGATAGGTTAATTGAATGAAACCAAATACTTGGCAACTTTCCACAATTTCTTGAAATGCCTTTTTGGGGCAGGCTTTGGTGAATCGATTCCGGCTCACACACACTAGCTATAGCTAGTTTTCAAGAATACTAAAGGAATTATAAATGGCCACATTAGCGCTAGCCTTTAAAGAACCGTTTGGCCTTTGTTAGCGTAAGCACGTTTCATTTCATCTTCAGGATCCTAGAGAACACAACCCGACTGACACCCTCACTCTCTTCTCGAAAAAAGAGACCCGGCTTTAAGAAGCGCGAGTGATTACATCTTCGCGAAAGTGTTGTGTTTCTGTTTCGAGCATGTTGATGTCATGCATCGGCAGATGACACCCGGCATCCTGACTGACTGAACTGATTGATTTCTGGCCATTCAAGGGAGGCGCGCTGCGTCTCCCGGCGATATCTCTCATCGCCCCTCTAATAACCCCGATTCACCGCCTGCTCCATGCACCGCGGTAATCGCTGACGCCTGCAATCTTGCGGGCACCAAAGGATCTAGCTGTGAAAAAGTACTTCACGCACGGCTCGCAAGTCGTGAAGAGCTTCTTCGGCACCTGGCGGAAGCGTTTTCGCGATTATGTGAACAAGTGTTTGTCGAGTGGCTTCATCCCCTACACCTTCCGTCCCCTCCAGTTCGCTGGTCGTTACATCGCCAAGTTCTGGATGTTCGTGCAAGTGGGACGGATCCGCATTGTTGGTAAAGAAAACCTCAAGCCCGAAGGTCGTGTCATCTTCTGCCCGAACCATTCGAGCATGTTTGACGCGCCCATCGTCTTCTCCATCATGAAACGCTATCCGCGTTACATGACTGCGTTCGAGGAGATGCGCGGCGTGTGGGGCTTGAAGGCGGTGATCATGGGTGCGTTCGGCTGCTTCGCTGTCGACCGCTCCAAAGGCAAAACCGTTCTTGAGCCGGCAATCAACGTTCTGGTCAAGGGAGAGCCCCTCGTTATCTTCCCCGAGGGCAAGATCAGCCACAGCGGCGAATACCTTCCCTTCAAGAAGGGCTCGGCGCTGATTGCGATCGGAGCTTGCGAACAGCTCAACCACAAGGACAAGGTGGGTATCGTGCCCATCCACATCTGCTACCACAGCCGCGACGAGAAAACCGCTGGCGGCCCTTACGGCGCCATGGGATTCAAGTGGCGGAAAGGGGCGACTGTGACCGTGGGTAAGCCTATCTACATCCACGACCTCGACCCGCTGACGCCTGAAAACGTCACCACCCACGTGCGTAAGGCAATTGTGGATCAGGTGTGTCCCACTACGTCTTTGCCCGATGAGGGTTGAGAATAGGAGGAAACTTGATTGCAACCCCTTACCAGCGGCGCGATGTAAGTGACTGCTCCCGGAGAAGCATCAACCGAGAAAGGGATGGCTAACAGGTGCAGCGCGTCCCTTTCTCACTTCGCAGTCATGCTACCCGTTCATATAGTAGTATAGGACGGCTCCCTTGATAACTACGCAGTCTATTGAATATGTTCCCGGTGCCGTACCAAGTGGGGAGCGCCTTCGCACTCTCAAGTCTTCGCGCCCTCGCGCGTTCGCCCAATACCAATCACTCCGACATCCAGCGCCGCGCATATTGACATCGTATTTGGTATCAGCGAAAGGACAAACGTTTGAAAACGGTTGTCAATTGGGCAAGTCGCAAACAGCGGCAACCCATTACTACATAAATCGCGTGAGGTGATACCTATGCAATCGCCTGTTACTTCGTTGCATGCATACACTCGCACTGATGCCGAAGTGGATGGATCGTGGATGTCCTCAATGCCGCTAGACATCATGTCCATGCAGAAGACTACCTGGGACCGTTTGCCTGTCCTTTCGCCTTCAGTGGTGCAAGAACAGAGAAGACGGATGGGCACGCGCTCTGAGACTATGGAACGAGTGACGGACGCCGAAGGCAATCGCTTTGAAATGCGCTGTCTAGCGCAGGACCTGACGGGCGCACTTCCCGTCTATTGCCGCGACCTCATCGTTAAGGGCATTGTGCATTCCCGTAATCGAAAGAGCCAAGCTGCTGGCATCGACGAGGCAAGCGGACCGGTCAAAAAGCACTGTTCCACAGCCATAAATGAGCTCATCGGTAATGACTGCGGGTGGTACAAGACAAATATTGACTGCCGCCCGAGCAAATCGCAAACACGCTTGTCTTCAAGAAGTTTGGCTCCGCGCCTTGACCAAGAGGATGTGGCGTTTTTGCGAGACCTCGTCGTAACGGCGCAGCACAAGCAGTTGGAGAGATTAAGCACTAGCCGTCAAAAGTCCTCGTCGCCAAGACGCATGCCATCTCTGTTGCCATGTTTGTCCCCCTCCATGATCGGCGCATACCTGAGCGCCATTGGCAGGGGACTGTTCGCTTCCTGGCAGGTCGTAATTCTGCAAAACCAAGTAATCGCGACATATATAGCAGGATTTAGAGCCAGTTAGATCTTAAGCTTACAATTCGCGCTAAACTCATGCTCGTGGTAGAAATCGACCCATCCCTCTGAAGGGGCTACCATATAAGGTTGATTTCAGCCAAATGTAGCCTCGCCACTTGGTTCCCCATCCGACGCAGCAATAGGGGCTACAGTATAAGGTTGGTTTCAGCCAAATGTAGCAGGAGAGAACTCATGTTGAAATCCGAGGCCGAACGCGTCATTCGTAAATACATGGAAGAGCACAAAGCACAATTTACAGAAGAGCAAATCGCTGCCCTGGCTGAAATTTGCATCAAGATTGCTTCTACCGTAGTTGAAGAAGCGCTCGCTTCTTACTCTCCTGGCAAACCGGGCAGCCGGCCGCAGTTCTTTGCCTGATACCTCGATTCGAAAACAAATGACAAAGGACATCACCATGCCTCAAGGCTCATCCTCGCTTGAGAAAGCAAAATCGCTACAAGCACAAATTGTCGATTTGAGACGTCACCTGCACGCCCATCCAGAACTGAGCTTCCATGAGTTCGAGACGGCAAAATTAGCGGCAGACAAACTGGAAAAGCTCGGTTATGCGGTCAAACGCGGCGTGGGCAAAACTGGTGTCACAGCCGACATGGGCAAAGGAACAACGATTGCCATAAGAGCAGACATGGACGGCTTGCCCATCGCGGAAGCTAATCAGAAAGCTTATCAGTCAAAAAACGAAGGCGTAATGCATGCGTGCGGGCACGATGCGCATGTTTCGGTAGGTCTTGCGGCGGCGGAGATTTTAGCAACCGACGAACTCACAGGCAAAATTCGCATGGTTATGCAACCGGCTGAGGAGTTCGGCGATGAGGAAGGGCGCTCGGGCGCTTTTCGCATGCTGGAAGACGATGCCCTCAATGGCGTTTCAGCGATCATCGGCTTGCACATGGACGCCACTCTCCAGGCCGGTAAGGTGGCAATTATGTCTGGGCCAGTGATGGCAGCCGCAGACGGCTTTACGATCAAAATCAAAGGAAAAGGCGGACACGGAGCCTATCCTGAAACAACGATCGACGCCGTCGTCCTTGGTGCGCAAGTTGTGCAAGCCGTGCAACAAATCGTCTCCCGTCGGGTCTCTGCACTCGATCCGGCAATTATCACCATCGGCTCATTCCAGAGCTCGAGCACACGGGGCAACGTGATTTCGGAAGAAGTGGTTCTGCAGGGAACTTTCAGAAGTTTCAACGAAGAAGTGCGCAAGAAAATCATGAACGAGCTGGAAAAGGCTTGTTCCATCGCCCGCATGCTTGGCGGTGATTATGAGATACACTACGAGCTCGGTTATCCGACTACCGTCAATGAGCCTGCTGTCACGGAAGTAATGCGTCAGGCGGCGATCGATTTGATTGGCGAAGAAAATGTTGTCTCCATCAAGCCTAAGACCTGGAGCGAAGACTTCTCGATGTTTGCGGAGAAAGTGCCTGGCGCGTTCATGTTTTTGGGCGGTGAAATTCAGGGCGACAGGCGGCTTCACCACAGCCCTACCTTCGATATCGACGAGTCTGGCCTCTACATCGGCAGCGCTGTCCTGGCAGAAACTGCAAAGAGACTGATAACGCACTTCGGGAGCCGATCGTGACGAACCACATTCCTCACTTCTACATGAACAGCGCTCAGCTTGCCGCTTCCGCAGGCTCGCTGATTACCATTACGGAGCCGATCGTGACGAGCCACATTCCTCACTTCTACATGAACAGCGCTCAGCTTGCCGCTTCTGCAGGCTCGCTGATTACGATGCATTACGGAGCCGATCGTGACCACGAACATAATTGACCTTGAAAATGAAATAGAACGTCTGTTCAACAGCGAATCTCTTCCCGCTGGCGCGGCGGACATTGTCGAGAAGGTAATTGAGGGATTAGACGCTGGCCGCGTTCGCGTAGCTGAAAAGACGAAAGATGGTTGGCATGTAAATGCATGGGTAAAAAAGGCAATTTTGCTGTATTTCCGCCTCAATCCCGTGGTGAAGATGGAGGAAGGCTCTTTTTGCGACAAGGTTCCTCTCAAAACCTTTTCCCCTGCTCAAAACAGAATTGTGCCGTTCTCTTCGGTGCGCAAAGGGTCTTATATAGCACCAAAGGTGGTGATCATGGCGCCGAGCTTTGTGAACATCGGTGCCTATGTGGATGAAGGCTCCATGGTGGATTCGCTTGTTCTGGTCGGCTCTTGTGCGCAAATTGGCAGAAACGTTCATCTGGGAGCCGGCACAATTGTAGGGGGGGTGCTCGAACCCCCAAATAGCGCGCCCGTCATAATTGAGGATGGTGCGTTCATTGGTGGAAGCTGCGGCATCTATGAAGGTTGCCTTATCGAGTCCAACGCTGTCGTGGGAGCCGGAACAATTATCACTGGGCGAACTCCAATAATCGACATCAACTCCGGCGAGGAGTTTTTCGGGCGGGTCCCGGAAAACGCTGTTGTAGTGCCAGGCGGGCGGCCACGAAAAGTTAGCAACAGGGAATTCGTTTTGCAAACCCCGCTAATAATCAAGAGACGCGATCCGAGCGTCAGTGCAAAGCTCTCAATGGAAGATTCACTTAGGGTCTTTGAATCCGATTCTTAGCTATATATGAGCGTTCTCATGAGCGCTGCGGCAAAAGCGAATTTGCCATTCCTTAGAGCGTTCGCGCAAGCACGTCGCGGATTATGGGACGCCGTTTCATTGTGAGGCTTGATCATCATCGGGCTCGCACAGCTGAGACATTTGTGCGTCCTGCAAGCTACACCACTCATAAATGCGCCATGCTTGAGCCGTTTTTCCTGTGACAGCGCCTCTTCATCTTGTATCGAGCTTTTTGCCCCAGTAGGGTCGTTGGTAATTCCCTCCGTCCAATCATCCAATCGCTGAAAAGCTCACTTCTCGTCCCAAGACAAGCGCAGCATTTACAGTCTTCAGAATTCCGCCGCGACCCCATCGTCGTGTCACTGAAGCTGTCCAGCATTTGATCGATTGGCAACCTTCCAGGAGCACCGCAGACGGATCCTTGTCGGATTCGCCGGCGGTACTCGCATTTTTTCAGCGCCGGGCTTCTTGCAGGCGCTGGAGGAGACACTGCCATGAAATCGCGCAAGCTCACCCTCGCCTCCCTGGCGATGGCGGCGCTTGTGGTTCTTGCGAGCGTCTTCGTGGCAGACAGCAATCTGCCCGGAGCGCCTCCTCGAGCCGAAAGGGACACAATCGCAACGATAGAACATATGGCTCCTATCGCGGTTGTTCATGCCGCCAGCGCACCCGTTCAAGCGCAGGTAACTCCCGCCGAGCACTACCACAAGGTTTGGCAGATTGTGCGGGACAACTTCCTGTATCAAGATCGTCTGGCCAAGTTTGCCGACTGGGAGCACAAGTACGACGGCAAGCTCAACACGCAGGCCGACGCGGAAAAGGCCATCAACGAGATGCTCGACTCGCTCGGGGACGGGTACACCTATTTCCGCAATGCCACCCAGACTCAAACGAAGGCCCGGCAAACCGCGATAAAGAACGTCGTCACCTCGAGTCTGGTGAACGGCAACATCGGTTATATCAAAATCCGCACGTTCGGCTCCGAGCATGCAGCAAGCGAAACCGAGGCAGCGCTCAAAGCGCTGGTCAAGCTGGGCGCCAAGTCGTTTGTTGTCGACCTCCGAGATAACGGCGGCGGCTACATCAACCAGGCATTCGCTGTCTACGCCATGTTCACTGACAGCGGAGTTTTCGCCACGATCAAGGGCACCAAGGACGGTAACACGTACCTGGAAGAGTTGATCGTGCAGGCGAAACAGCTGGAGGATAAGGAAAACGGCAAGTCGACCTTTTCCAACCGAGTGCAAAACCTCGTGGGCAACCGCCCCGTGGTTGTACTCGTCAACGGCAGCACGGCCTCGGCATCCGAGATGCTGGCCGGCGCGCTCAGGGACAACAACTCAGCGACGTTGATCGGCACTCAGACTTTCGGCAAGGGCATTGCTCAGCTGAATCTCGACCTGCCCTTCAAGACGTCCATGCAGGTGACTTTCGCCAAGCTGTATCAGCCCAAGGGAAGCACCATTCATGGTGTCGGCATGACGCCCGATCATGTCCTGACTAACAGCGGCCAAACGGATCACCAGTACGACAAAGCGATCCTGGTAGCCACTGAGAAGATGGGACAGCCATGAACGATCCGCAAACGGAATCAATCCGCACGGACTGAGAAGCGAGCAAAAGCGCGCCAATTCGTCCGTGCGGATTATTCCCTTCTCTTCGTTCCGGTAATCCGATTGCGTATAGTAGAACACTCTTTACTTCTTACATTTTGCGCTCCCGAACAACCAAAAGACGGGCCGGCACAGCCCAACGACGCTCCGGCACACCACTGGGACCCCTCACAGCGATCGTCGAGCTCTGGCTGCCGTAATGGCGTTCAAGCGTGTCGACAGCTGCTCGTGACCCCGGCAACTTTTTGACAACATTCAAGGACAGTCCGCACCCGTGGATTGCCTCAGCACTTATAGTCTGATATAAGAACCGAAATCCACCGGCGCACGGCCGTGTTGCCAAGCGCCGACACCCATCTCCCGCGAGGCTCACCTACCTTGGCAGTAGCAGCACAAAACAAAACAACACAGAAGCAACTGACATTTTTTGGTTTGCCGGAGGAATACAGGGCTCTTGAAAAAGCACAGGCTGTCATAATTCCTGCCCCTTACGAAGCTACAACCAGTTATGGCAAAGGGACGAAAAACGGTCCCCGCGCCGTCCTCGAAGCCAGCCAGCAAGTGGAGCTGTTCGATGATGAGCTATGGGTAGAGCCTTATCGCATAGGCATCGCTTCCGGCGACGAGGTCAAGATCGCACCAATCAAGGGCGAAGTCGAGCAGCCCTTCCAAGAGCTTTATGAGGCGGTCAAGCCGCTCATCGAAATCGGCAAATTTCCTGTCGTAATCGGCGGCGAGCATTCTCTTTCGATTGGACCGGTAAGGGCATGTGTGGAGCGCTATCCCAATCTCTCTATTTTGCAGGTGGATGCTCATGCGGACTTGCGCAAGTCCTATGAAGGCAATCCATACAGCCACGCTTCAGTGAGCTATCACCTCTATCACATCATGAGAGAGCCGAAGTTGACTAACGTGGGCGTGCGCAATATCAGCGCCGAAGAGGTTGAATGGCTGGAGAGCGAATCGCCCAACGTCAGTATCTTCTGGGCACGCCAGAGCGAGCGCTGGAATTTCAATGAAATTGTCAACTCGCTTTCTGACAATGTTTATCTGACCATCGACGTCGACGGACTGGATTCCTCGATAATGCCTTCTACCGGCACGCCGGAGCCGGGCGGCATGAGCTGGTATCAGCTGATGGAATTGATCAAATTGGTCTGTGTGCGCAAACGCGTGGTGGCGGCGGACATA
This sequence comes from Candidatus Obscuribacterales bacterium, assembly GCA_036703705.1. Lineage (GTDB taxonomy): Bacteria > Cyanobacteriota > Vampirovibrionia > Obscuribacterales > Obscuribacteraceae > DATNRC01. Next base: position 8,110 of record DATNRC010000466.1, on the reverse strand, counting down.
GTGGAGCTGTCACCAATTCCCAAACTCCACGCCCCGGATTTCCTGGTCGCCAAATTGCTTTATAAGCTAATCGGCTACCGATTTGCGCTCGATCTCGGTGTGACGAAGAAATATCTCTAGGTTGAACCGACCAAACGAGATCGGCCCATGAGTGAGCGCCTTACAGCCGTAGCTTGCGTTACGTAGGTTGAACCGACCAAAAAAACCAGCCTATGAGGCTCAAACCGGCGATCCGAAGCGGATGACCTGGCAAGACAGCAGTGAGGGCTGGACGCCAAGAAAAAGGACCGATGGCTCGGTCCTTGATAGTTTTAGAAAGCAGATTGCTAGCCGCTGTCATTTAATTCAAATGTGATTTGTTTTCGACGTAGCTGTCACCCCCGTGATTGGTTTCCGACTGACGCAGCGACCTGATCACCCCTATCAGGTTGCAACCTGGGAAGATATGAGGAGGCTTGCGCTTTCCTCGTGCCCAGCTCGAAACCCATGACTACACCCCTGTCATCATGAATTTCAAGTCTTGAACTTATCCTCCGTCGGTCACATACGCTTCTATACCGGCGAGAAAAAACTTGGACAGACCCAAAGAAATATGAGAGACCTTTAATATTGGCGATTTTGGATGACGATCGAAGATGGATGGAACTGGCGATAGAGCAGGCTGCCGGGTCGGGCAAGGACGTGCCTGTTGGCTGCCTGATCGTGAGGAACGGTCGAATTATCGGCCAAGGCTGCAATCAGCGCGAGACCACAAACGATCCCACCGCGCATGCAGAAATAATCGCTTTACGTGCGGCGGCACAGCACCTTAACTCCTGGCGTTTGCAGGACTGCAGCCTCTACACGACTCTTGAGCCCTGCCCGATGTGCGCCGAAGCCGTCATTCAGGCACGCGTGGCACGCCTTGTATTTGGAGCTTATGATCCTCGCTCCGGCGCAGCAGGCTCTGCCTTCAATTTGTTCGTCAAAGGACGCATTTATCCGCTGCCGGAAGTCGTGGGCGGCATAATGGAGCAGCCATGCCAGGAACTTCTCACTGAATTTTTCCGCGCCGGGCGCGGAGAGACCTGACAAGACGTCCAGGCATGCTAGGGTAGGAAGAAGGTGGGAAATCTAAATCCATGGCGTTAATAAAGCAAGATACCATTGGCCGCTCCTGGCACTATATTTGGCCGCACGCCTGTGCCCTCCTTTGTCTTTTTCTCTCACAGGCGGCAATGGCTGACGTCTCTCCCCCCCGTTCCGCTGCCGAACGGACTGCCGGCAAGCTGGTCGCAAAAGGCTTTGCAGAGCTCAAGAAATACAGGCCGGACAAAGCTATCAACTGCTTTGTCCCAATCTTGATTGCCTGCGCAAACAAACCCCTCAGCGATGAGACAAACCGCTTAAAGACGGCACGATATCTGACGCTTATAGGCGAAGCAATTTCTTACGATGAAAACGATCAGGCGGCCGCACAATGTTATTCAATGGCGAAAATGCTCGATCCGGATGACCCTGTCATTAATGCGTGCTTGCACGAAGCGCTCCTGAATTTAGATCGTCCGCGGGATGCGGAAGGACTGAGAGCTAAGCTGGAAGCCGACGCGAAAGTCAATCAATTCGCCGCTCTGGCGCTCGCCAACCGGTACGCTCGCATCAACGACATGGAAAAGTGCATGAGTGTTCTCGTCAAAGCACGCTCGCTGCCGCCCCAAACGCAGAATATGGCTATTGAGCGCATGTATGGACGGGCGTTGTTCAAGCGCGGATTCCAGAAAGAAGCTGCAGAACATTTGCGCGCAGCAGCTAAGCACACTGAAAATCCTTACGACAAGCTGCTCCTTGAAGGCAATGCGCAGATGATGGAGCAGAAAAATGCGCAGGCGCTGGAGAGCATTCTCAAGGCTGGACAGCTGCTTCCTGACGATCCGGCCTGGTATACCTACGTTGCCGTCATCTATTCGCTCAACGGCGACAAGCCAGGGCAAGTGTCTCTCGACGAACTGGCAAAGGCCGCCGGCTGCAAGCGAGTAATGGCAAAAGTTTTCAATCAATTTGCCAACAAGTTGCGCGGCGCCGGCAAGCTGGAAGAGTGCAAACGATGCATTGATTACTATCAAAAACTCAAGCCCTGGTCGGCGGATCCCATTTTCTTGATGGGTAAACTGCTGAGAAAAAAGGGCGATATGAACGCCGCTCGGCAGGAGTACGAAAAAGCCCTGAAGATGAGCCCGACCTTTGCTGTTTGCTATCTCGAAATCGCCGGCACATATAACGGCGAAGGAAAGCAAAAAGAGGCGCTCGAAGTTCTCAGGCGGGGCATAGACAAGTGCCCCTGGCAGACATCGCTGCATCTCAAGCGCGGTGAATACGCAGCTCAGCTGGGTCTCTGGCAGGAAGCCGTAGAAGCGGGGAGTCAGGCGCTCAAACTGCTGCCTGAGAAGCTGGACAATGCCAATGTCGTAGTGAAGAACGACGCCGCCGTAGCGCATTCAGCCATCGGCACCGCCCTGTATAAAACGAATCAAGTGGACAAAGCCATAAAGGAAGCCGTCGCATTCAACAAGCTCAAATTCGTTCCTGACCTACCTTCATACCTTGAGCTAATTAAAATACGCCCGGGACATCTGGGATTCGATGACAAGTCAGCCTCAACCAAAGAACGAAAAATGCTCGAGCACGTGGCTCTTGCCGATATGCTTCTCGAGACAAGACAGCTTGCCGACTCCATTAATGAGTACAACAAGGCAATCGAGCTCAATCCGGACGATGTGGACCTCCACAGCTATCTTCTGAACGTGCTTACGGAAAAAGGCAACTGGGTGGAAGCGGCCAAGGAGGATTTCATTCTTTCCGGCAAAATCGTCGGCCGCGCAGCAAGAGATCTGGGCAAACTTGGGCAGGGACAAAAGAAAGCAACTCCCAAATCGGCAGATGAGCGCGGTCCACTGCCGCCAGTGCCGGAACGCAGGTAGCAATTTTCGGAAGATCACCTGAGAAATTCAACGACGTTTTGAACTTTCTCATCTTTGGCGGTCTCCCGGGCGCTTTTGGCATGATAGTTTTTGACCTATCGCTTTCGGCGAATGATAGCTTTTGACCTATAGAAAATGCGCAGTTTTGATTGGTAATTGCCTATCAGGGTCCAAAAATGATTGTTTTTACCTATCACGAAAGTTGCGCATCGGAAGTGTTGTAGACCCTGCCCCAGACTGACGATTTGCGGTTCCCCTCCGCTCATTGACCGCCGAAATCTGGAGAAGAGCATGGGGAGATCATTTGACTTGGATTTTTCGCTTCTTGGCATAAACAGATTGGCTCAATAAGCCCACCTTCAGTTAACAAGGCTAGTCGCCACTGTTCTATTCGTGCGCACTACATCAGTGTCACGATCAGCTTTAATTCTAGGAGGAAGGTGGATTTCTCCCGGGGGCGTCCTGGGCGTCGTTGATCTTTTCTGAACTGCGTACGAATTCAGTAAACTGCGTTCCAAGTGCCAAACGGTCTGCATTTCGCAGGAGATTGTCAGACGCCTAATCTCCGAAACGTTGACTGATAGAGCTTCCACGACGCTCTTCACTGAATATGTTCTGAACTGCGTACGTATTCAGTAGACTGCGGTCCAAGTGACAAACGGTCTGCGTTTCGCAGGAGATTGTCAGAAGCCTAATCTCCGAAACGTTGACTGATAGAGCTTCAACGGCGCTCTTCACTGAATATCTTCTGAACTGCCGAGTATTACTACTTGATATCGTATTTTCAAGATTCAAAATTTAATCATTCAAGATCTAGAATTCAAAATCCAAAAGTGATGCAGAGGCTTGCACGCTACACACAATCAGGGTTTTCGGAACCTCGACCGAAGCTTCCTCCGCCTCCCGATCCTCCTCGGCGATCCTCCGCCTCCATGAAAAAGGGCAGAGGGCGGTCAAACGTGAGCGTTGCTGCCAGCGTTCGACCGCCCCTGCCTCAATTGCCTAGTTTCTCAACGTTAATGTCCCTGCGCCGTTCTTGCAGGCCGCAACACTTTCCTGCAGGCCGCTAAGCATTTCCTGCAGGTCGCTAAGCGTTTCCTGCAGGCCGCTAAGCGTTTCCTGCTAGCGTCCCTGCGCGCGGCAAAGCACTCTTGCCACCAAATATGCCATCTACGCCTTACGCGACTATGCATGTTCCTGTTGGGCAAAAGCCAGCCGGCAAGCGAATCGTGCTTGTCCCGCAAGCTTCTGCCATTCAGCGTTGGGGCGTTAGGCCGCGGGCGTGCTGCCGTTGAGCTTGCTGTTGCGCCGCCCGTACAGCATGTACACGATGGCACCGGCAACAAGCCAGCCGGCGAAGATGAGCCAGGTGATGAGGCTCAGGCTCGCCATCATAGCAAGGCTGATCAGCGCTCCCAGAATGGGAACCCAGGGCACGAGCGGGCAGCGGAATGAGCGCTGCACATCCGGGCGAGTGTAGCGCAAGATCACCACACCGATGCAGACCACCGCGAAGGCGGCGAGAATGCCGATGTTGATGAGCTCAGCCAGCTTGGCGATCGGAAAGAGCCCCGCCGCCGCCGCGCTCACGAAGCCGACCGTGAAGATGGCAACGTACGGCGTCTGGCGCTTGGCACCGACCACGGCCAGGCTCTGGGGAAGGAGCCCGTCCTTACCCATGCGCATGACGATGCGGGACTGGGCAAAGAGCAGCACCGAAAGCGTGCTCTTGATGGAAATGAGCACACCGGCGGAAAAGAGCACGACAAGCGAGCCCCAACCCACCTTGCTGAGAACATCAGCCAGAGGCGCTGTGGCATCGAGGGACGTGTAGTGCACCGCGCCCACCATGGCCACGCCGACGAGAATGTACAAAACAGTGCAGACGCCCAGGCTCCACAGAATGGCCTTGGGCAGATCGCGCTTGGGATTCTTGCACTCATCGCCCATCGTGGTAATGGAGTCGAAGCCGATGTAAGCGAAGAAGATGAGGGCGGCGCCGGTAAGGATGCCCATGAAGCCGAAGGGCATGACGGGCGTCAGATTCTCCGCCTTCACCGAACCGAGGGTGAGAGCGACGAAGACGATCACGAGCGCGGTTTCCACGATCGACATGATTGTCGTCAGGCGGACGCTCTCTTTGACGCCGTGGTACTGGTGAAGCGTCAAGAGCGCGATGGCGGCGACGGCGATCAGGTTAACCGACTGGATGCCCGAAAGAGAGGTGGCCAGGAGCGCCACACCGCCGATGCCGGCGATGAATTGCACCACGCGCCAGAAGAAGCCGGAAGCACGGACAATCCAGTTGGAAAGCACGCTGCCCCCCAGGAGCAAGAGACCGGCCATGATGCCGATCGCCGAATCCAGAGGCGGCGCCTGGATGACGGCCTGCGGAATGACCACCCCTGCCGGCGCCAGCATGCTGGCGAGATATCCTGCCAGACCTACTGCCACAGCGCTCGTGCCGACAGCATAGGCAAGCACAATCGTCCATCCCATGAGGAAGGCGACAATCTCACCCATCGTTGCGTAGGCATATTCGTATGCGCTGCCCGCAGACGGAATCATTCCGGCAAGCTCGGCATAGGCGAAGGCCACACAGACGCAGGCGATGCCAGAGAGAATGAAAGACAGCCAGATTCCCGGTCCGGAGTACTGCGTTGCCACAGTACCGATAAGAACGAAGATGCCGGCTCCGATGATAGCGGCAATGCCGTTCATCGTGAGGTCGAACGCTGTAAGCACTTTCTTCAGCTGCGGGCCTTCGGCATTGCCCGTATCCTGAGCGGCTGCCTCGACGTTCTTACGCCTGAAAAGCGTTTGCATGAGGCTCATAGTTTTCCTCCGAAGACGCCTGTCCGCCGACTGTTTTGACGGCAGGCTTGGTTTCGATGTCTATGGAGTCGCGAATGAGAAGCGGCTAAAACCGCATTTGATGGCAGCCCTGAGCGGTAACGCAGCGAAGCTCAGACTTCGCTCAACACCGGCACCAGGGGTGGTTGCTTCCGCGGCAAGAACAAGCCGATCGATGCTCAATCCCTTTCAGGTAGCGCCCAGCCGACTGTTGCTCATTGAGACAGCCCCTGCCGACCGCTTCTTTACGCGGCTTAAGGCAGGCTATTTTGAGAGCGTCGGCTAGTAAGGAGGGTTGTGCGTTCGATCAGGTGAGTGAGAGAAACAAAAGGCTTGAATACCCTAAACAAGAGGCTTATGGAGATCAACTCCTTGAAAACCGTATCATCTCCAGCTCTTAACATAGCTCGGGTCCGCAAACCCACCAATTTTCATTATCAAGACCAAGATTGGCCATGCTTGCGTCAGGTGTTAACCATTTCCTTATAAAGTTTCAAAGTCTTGTCTATGAGGGGTTTTAAGTTCTAGTCAAGAGAAAGAGCAAGAGCTGGTGACACTTTACTAGTTTTGATAACCACTAAGTCGTTATGTAAAGCCTGAATTCGTGCTAATACCAGCCTTGGCCCTGACATCTAGCACCTGTAGGGTTTGATCGTTCCCCCGGACTTCAAATTCAAAAGCACCTCATCAAGAGCTAGCTCCACGAACCATTTCAAGCATTGCAGCAGCACCCCGAAAGGGTGGTGTTTCTCAATGTTTGAAAAAGGCTTTGCCACGCATCGTCCCGTTCGCTGTTTTCGCAGGAACTCTTGAGGGTGCACGCATCCGCCTGCTGCTACGTGCGGGGGCACGCAGCGCTTTTCTCCGACCAACCTGATTGGAACGAATGGAACCAAGGAGAACACGATGACGGAAAACACGTCCAACCCGACCATTTCCCCGAAGCTCGCCGACTTCATCCGCACCACCGTGCGCGAGGTGCTCAACGCTGCTCGCTGCACCGACGTGCGTGAGGTTCGTGTGCGCTTCACCGATCCCGACTCGCAGTACAACAACTTCGAGTGGTTCTACGCTTCCACTCTGGCGCCCTCGAATGACTTCCAGGGTCCGAAGCCCGAGCGCTTCTGGATGCACACCTGGATGGACATCGAGTTTCCGGCGCCGGACGTCTACGAAGTGCGGCCGACCGAGTCGCTGAACCTCGACGAGCTCACGGACATCGCCTGCGCTTTCTTCAACCGTCGTTTCGCCCGCGCCACGAGGCTGGAAATCCGCCTCGAGTGCGAGCCTACCGACTACAAGCGCAGCTCTCTGGCCCACTCCCCCGACCCGGACGTCGCGCGGGCCAATCGCATCTTCCTGCCTCACGTCGGCAACTCCGATGAGGGCTTCGACAAGGTGCGTCCCTGGGAGTCGCCCACAGCCGATCTGCCTGCCTGAGGCATAGCGGCTCGTAAAGCGTACTGACGCGACAACTCAAGGCACGGGCGGGGGCTCGTGCCTTGCTGCAAAAGAATGCCCCCTGTTAGAGAAAAGGAGAGAGCCATGAAAATTCTCCTGATTGAAGACATGGCGGGCTTCGCTGTCCCAATCCGACAAGCACTGGAAGCCCGCGGTCATGCCGTTGTTTGGATAATCGGCGCCACGCGCGTCGACGAAGACAAAGTGATCGGCATTCTCGCCAGCCCAGACGCTCAGCCGCTCAACGACAGTTGGAACGGCGACGGCTCCCGGCTCATCGAGGTCACACTTGCGGACTTCGAGCTTGCCCTTGTGGACGGCGGACTGATCGGCCCGGTGAATTCCGGTGTGCCGTTCGTCAGTGCGCTCTCCCGAATCGGCGTGCCGGCAATTTGCATCACCGGCGGTGGCGCAGGCAATCCGCCTCTCATCGCCGCCGGTGCCAGTTGCGGGCTGCCGAAAGAGCACGTTCTGCTCTCGATCGTGGAAGACCTGCTTCCCCCACCCCGTCCGCGCCAGGGGCTCAAGCGCTACGCTAAGAGGCTCAGCCGCTTCTCGCAAGAGTTGCGGCGGAAGGCCGAGGCGGCTCGACAGCGAAAAGAGAAATTCGACTACGGCTATCAGGCCCTGAGAGATCTCGATCGCTGACCGATCACCTGTTTGCATCGCAACTCAAGGGTCGTGCGCCTTCCGGCGCGGCCGAAACTCACGTGTCGTCATAGCCGGCCGTGGTGCTGCAGCGCATCATCTCGCCGTTTGACACGCAGGCGGCAGTCAATCAATTTGCCGCTGCCGTGAGTTTTCGGCTTCTGCCGGGAGGCGTGCGGCTTTACCCGTGG
>DATNRC010000465.1:0-2033 GCA_036703705.1 Candidatus Obscuribacterales bacterium | reverse complement strand
TCATTTGAGCGTCCTCCGCTTTGCCGCCTTTGGCAACATAGTCCGCGACTGGTTCTCCAGGACAACGAAAACCAACCGAGCCGTCTTCTCTCTTGTATGCCGTTCGCAAATAGCCCAGGTCACATATACGAGGCCGGATTTCGTAAACGTCAGACTGAGAAAGGGTATTGGTCATCTCAACTATCTTGAAAGGATAACCGGAGGCCGAGGCGATGGGATCGGTGAAGACAGAGGCATTTTTGTCGAGCACAGCTTTTATGACCTCTTGCTTTAAGTCTTCCCGTATACCGGATTCATTGCAAAAAGCGAAGGCCGTGCCAACCTGAATGCCCCGCGCTCCGGCCGACAGCGCCTCTTTGAGCCGATCGGGCTCTCCGTACGAACCGGCCAGCCAAAAAGGCAGACCCAACTTTCTAAACGAGTCCAGATCGCATTCATCTTTCTCACCGTAAATCGGCTCTCCAAAAGCATCGAGGCGAACACCGCCGCGCGGCGGCGCATTATGCCCTCCTGCAGTGTGGTGCTCGAACACAAAACCATAGACGCCGCCGTCGGTTTTCTTGGCAAGCGTTTGCGCAAGAACAGCCGAGGAGACGATAGCGAGAAATTTGGGTCTTTTAAGCTCTGCCCCTGAAGAAGAAATGACGGCCGGATCGAAGACCAGGCGAAAGTCATCTGTGTTCGTGCTGTCCTCTACTTCGAGCTTCATGGTGGCAGTTTGATGCCTTGCCAGTTTGTCGAGCGCCGCTGGAACAGCACGCGGAATGCCCGCTCCAATCAATACATAATCCACACCGGCAAGCATCGCTCCATATAAGGATGGGAGCATGGGGCAGGCAATTTTCATGAGGAAATTGATGCCGACGATTCCATCATGACCTTCCTTAGCCAGGAAGACCTCAGCAAAGTTTGCCAGGACCGTAAGCTCGATTGTGCGTCTGCTTGCCGTGAGCCCGTGCATGCCCACCAATTTGTAGGGTCTCTCAGCCGGTTTTCCTCCTTCAATGAAGTATTCGCCCCACACTCTTGCGGCAATTTCCTGATTGGGGAAGTGCTTGAAGGCGCGGCGCAAATTACCGTCTTTATCACCGTCTTGAAGGCGGCGCGCAATCACGGTGTCAAGCATGGTTCCCGACACAACGCCAAGCTGCCCGGCTTTGGACACAGCTCTTGCCAGCCGCCAGTTGGAGACAGCAACTCCCATGCCTCCCTGGATGATCGTCGGATCCTTCATAGTACGCCTCCAGCAATATTTGAATAGTTGAGGCCGAGCCAACTTTTCATGCATCGGTCGCTATGGAGCCTCAACCGTGGAGATGGTATCACCAAAGACAGGCGCTCACAGGTGGGAACAATTATGTAACCACCGCGCTTAGTGGCACCATCGAGCGGCCAGGCCGCATCTGCGGCAAATGTTACGCTGCATCACGACCTCAGGGCCGAGGCCTTTCCCGCTCGGCCCTGAAATAGCCCGTAAGATGGATGTCTCTCAGACGGGCAAAGTATGAGAATGGCTCGAAAAGCAGTTAGTCGCCGCCATAAAGCGGTGAAAGGAAGAATGCCATGATGGCAACGCTCGCCAACGATAGTTCAAAGAAAGCACTGATTCTGGGCACGGTAGCATTCTCCATATCCTTTGCCTTATGGGGCTTGCTGTCAGGATTGATGCCGATCCTCAAAGCCCAATTGTCGCTTTCATCCGTCCAGGCCAGTCTGCTCGTAGCGATTCCCGTCGTTTTGGGCTCCCTGGGCAGGATACCGATAGGCATCGCCTCCGACCGATTCGGCGGCAAGAAGGTCTTCCTCTTTGTAATGACTGCCGCCATCTTGCCCGTGATAGGGCTGGGATTTGCCAGAGACTATACGAGCTTCCTGTTTCTGGCTGCCTTACTGGGAGTGGCCGGGACGTCCTTCGCCGTGGGCGTGACATTCGTGTCGCGCTGGTACGCCAATCAAAATCAGGGCACCATACTTGGTATCTACGGCGTCGGAAACATCGGGCAGTCAATAGCCGTTTTCGGTGCCCCCGCTCT
>DATNRC010000464.1:0-4865 GCA_036703705.1 Candidatus Obscuribacterales bacterium | reverse complement strand
AAAGCACGAAGCGCGAACTATCTGGATGAAGAGAAAGGCGGCGCCTGGTGCCCGCTCGCTCTTTTTGTGCTGCACAGCCGCGGCGCACCACAAGCCACAAATCTGCTCTTCAACGGAATGGCAAATATAGATCCGGAGATGGGCCGCTATTTGCCTCAGCTGGAGCGTGCCGTCGGCGCTCTCAAAAACGCTGAACAGCCAAGCGAACGCAATTGGAAGATCCTCTCCGGCTATTTTAAGCCGTTTCCGGAAGGAGCGCAGCCGCCACTCAAAAGCGAACTGTGGCTGATTCGCCATCTGGAAAGCGCATTAGCCGGCTGGCTCGATCAACATTTGTCAATCACTCCCTTGCCGAAGGCAAAAGCAAACACCGAAGCCGGTGCTGAGAGCAAGCCTGGTGAAACAGCTTCGCCGGCCGCACCCGCCGCGGCTGAGAGCGCCGCGGCTGGGAGCGCGGCAGCCGACAGCACCGACTCTCAGGCAAGTGCGAGCCCGGTAAAAAAGGCGACGTATCACTATCTGGAGCCGTGCGTTGAAATTTACAAAAACATCGAGTCCGATGCCCAAATGTTGATGGGAAGACTGAGCGCAAGTGGTTATTTGTCTGAAGAGCACAAAACCAGATTGAACGATTTCATCAGGCTCACACAAAGGTTAAGGGTGATTTCAGAACGGGAGCTTGAGTCCGCACCTCTTTCGCAAGTCGATTTCGGATTGCTTGCCGGAATTGATCTGGTGCTCGAGCGCGTGGTGGCACCATTGGCTTCTTCTCTAAACATCAGTGGCGGACCGTCAGCCCGTGAAAACGCAGCCGCGGCCAGAGAAAGCTCGGCACCACTTGCGCCACCATCAAGCTCATCCGCGGCGCGGCGGGGAGTGAATCTCATTCTCGGCCGCCCCGGGCAGGTTTTGATGATCTTCCAAACCAATCAGGGCGCTATCCTCGGGCGGGGAGCAGTTTACACGTATTACGAGCAAAGCGGCGGCCCGATAAAAACTGAGCACCTAGCCAGGAAGCTTAACTTCGGCATGCTCAGGCCGCCCGCATGGACAAGCGATTTTGACCTCGTGCAGGAAACGATAACCAAAAGATAGCCGGTGAAAGGCGAGCTACTTCTTCACAGCCGTTTTCATTATCAGTTCCACTCCTTCCAGCGCCTCAATGCCGAATGCCGGCCCGTCTTCTTTGGCAAGCTTGATATTGGCGGCTGCAAGCGTCGAGTTCAAGCCTTTCTTCGGCCGGTCATTGATTTCATAAAATTCCGTTGCGCCTTCTGAAATAGCAACCATTTGCTTGCATTGAAAACAGATGACAAAATCAACCGATTTTCCGGCGCGTGTAATTCTCAAGCCGTGACGCGGAATAAAACACGATCCCGGAAGAAGATCTTTGCATGGAACGGCAGCCGAGATGCTGTTGCAAACACTTGCTTTGGACAAACTGTTGAGGGGAAGCTTGCCCAGTATTTTCCAACCGTGAAAGCCTGACTGATCTTCAGTCGGCTCCAGAGAATAGAGAGTGACATCGTCCTCGGGCGACAAATGAGTCAGCCTGTCTATCAAAAGATTAGTTCTCATGACCGTTCCGGCCTTGCCATCACCGAGCGGGATGTTCTTGACAAAAATGCCGTCTTTTCGATTGCGCAGGGCTTGTTTCACGAGGCTAAGCGATGTCATCAAATATGGCGGTTTCAAAAATTCGTCACTGATGAATTGGAACAACCGTCGTCCATCACTAATCTCGCAAGACAAACCAGCAATTTGCATATTGACTTGCACATACACTTCGACATCGTCTCCCAATTCTCTTTGCGCTTGTGTGGCGATTGAGCATGCCCTATTGACGTCCGCCGGCGATGCTTTCTCCGGGAGCATCACGAGGAAGCTCACCTTCCTGACTGCTGAGGAAGAGCCGGAAGACTTTGCCATTACCAGAGACGGCTGGATTTTCTCATTGCCTTCAGCAGTGATCAATTCGGGAGTTTGCGACTTTGATTTTGACGGGGTCGGCTCGGGCGTTTTATCACTCTCGATCACGTCGGTGAGCGAAGGATCATCGCCGCCCATCAACATGGGGCGATCGGAAGAACCGGGCGGATCGGGCCCCTCGGCCACTTTGACAGACGAAGGTACTTTGGCACGCACAGAAGCGATTAGATTCTTAACCCTATCATCCGACTGCTTTCTCACTGAGTCGAAACTGGCAAGCAATTTGCTATCCATCCGGGCCACGATTTGAGCGGCAAAATCGTCCAACTTGCTGGGTTTTCCCTTGACCGGCAATATTTCGAATTCACATATGGCAGTGGTGCCCAGGAAGAATTTCGCCACCGCGCCCAGGTCCCTCCTCCTGAACGGCTCCACTTTGTTCGTGCGTTGCGTACACACGACCAGGTCCACCTGGACCGCTTTCGTCCCACTTTGCCCAGCACTGCCTCTGGTCTTAAGTAATTTCTCTCGAATTGCTCTTACAATGCCTGCGTACTGTTCATTCACGCCATATGCGGTTATTGGAGTTTGATAACACACCAGCCTGAATGCGCCATCATCCTTAAGTACTCCGCTTAAGGCCGCTTCGCCGTACATGTATGTTGTACGCGGATAGTAATACTCGGTCTCGGCACTGCATTGAGCCCCACTCATTTGAACGATAATCGACAAAATGGCCGGCAGAAAATACTTCGAGCGCATGGCAAACTCCTGGCAAAACCGGGCAATCTCGGTTGAGTGTCAAAGCACTCTTCTCCACATTCTGCAATTCCAGCACAAACTAAAATTAAAATCCACCTATATTTCAAACGTCTCTTTGGTAAGGGAATTCGGAACGAGGAATGCGCTTGATCAAGGAGAAAATGACATATCAAGGTATCTAAGAGATAATGATCGTGTTCATGTGCCTGCACATTAGAGCGATTCAATGTGCGGAAGCAGTTTGATTTGCAGGGCGAGGAAATCTCACAGGATGAAGATCAAGGCAGAAGCTTTCGTTGTTTTGCTGTGCATGTCCCTTGGACTTGCTGCTCCGGCGCCGGCAGCGAATGATGGCACCACATATGACACCGCGAGCAAAGAACAACTGTCGCTTGCCGGAGCAATTAGTGGGGCAGCTAGCCGCGCGGCTAATGAAACGGTTACTGGAACGGCAGCCGCCACTAGAGGACGAGATTCGGCAGCCGCTTTTGGTCCTGCTGCACTCGCTGCCACACCCGTGCAAACACTAAGCGATCTGGGGGATACGCTTAGAAAAATTGAGCACGCAGCGGGTGAGATTTATCGCGAAGTAAATCGACACGGTCCGGCACCACTTTCTCTGCAAGACGTAGTCGATGCACAGGTCATGGATCCCTGGGGTGCGACTTGCCCCAGCATGGCGCTGTCATCCATTCAAGCCATGAAAGTCGGTCCGTTGCTGCCACCGCGCAAGAAATGGCTCGATCACGACACCAAGCAATTGACGGACTTGCTCTCCATTCTCGCGGATGAGATAAAGCAAATTGAACCGCCGCCATCTCTGCCAGAAAAAATGGCGGATTCAGTGAAAGCTGAGCTAACTGTCGTCAAAGACGCCAAAACGCAAATTGACTCTCTTATTGGAAAGCTCTTGTTTCTTGCCCAGGGCCCAACCTTCGACCACGCTCTCATTGCAGAAAATGCAAAAGGTCTGCGCGCAAATGTGGAAGGCATGAACGAAAGCCGAAAACGATTGCTCAAACTGCTCAAGTAAAGGCCAGTCAGTTACAGGTGGCATAGACTGCATCACATGGTAAACGGCACAGAGATAAAACCAACGCAGAATGAGCTCTCCCCCTCAGATTTCGTCCGGGGCCGTGGCGAGCGGGGATTGAGCGCGCTTTCTTTGTTTCGCATCCTCACAGCCATCTATTTTGCTTTGAGGCTGCCGTGGTTGCTCACTTTGCCAGTAAGCGAAGCGCCTGACGAGCCCAATCACTTTTGGGTTTGTCATTTCCTGTCCACGCATTTCACATTGCCGACAGCGCAGCAAGTCTTTGCAGGCGGAACGCCGGCAGAGTATGGATCGCTGCCTCCATTCGGTTATCTTCCCCATGCGTTGATTTCAGCATGCTTTCCAGAACAGATGATGCCGTTCGTCTCTCGCTTCGGAAGCTTGCTGGCCGGTCTTCCAGCCGTCTGGGCTGCTTTTGCAATTGGAAGGGAGATTTTTCCCCGCACATCACTGGCGGCGTTGGCATTGCCACTGCTGATAGTGGTGCAACCGCAATTGGTGTTCGTCAACAGCTACACGAATACGGACTCGACAACCACTTCACTGACCAGCATAGCCATTCTTCTGGTTGTCCTCGCCATTAAAAGAGGACTGAGCATGTGGCAGGCGGTAGTGGCAGGATTTCTTCTTGGCTGGACCGCGCTGTCCAAACATACGGGCTTGTGCATTGTTCCCGCGCTGGGAGTTGGTTTGCTGGCAGCAGCGTTCGTTCATCGCGACAGCGTCAAATCGGCGGCAAAGAAGCTCGGCGCGCTGGCCGTCGTATTCCTCCTCACGTCAGCCTGGTGGTTCGTCAGAAATTACCATGAGTTCTCGGGAGATTGGCTTGGTTCTAAAACTATGTATGAAACGTGGGCGAAGATTCTCCCAAGACATAACGGACAAATCGTCCATCCATGGCCTCCCGTGTCCCAGATCGGTTGGTGGCGATATGTCTTTTTCGACTACTGGGGCTTGTTCGGCTACATGGATCGCTACTTATGGCGCCCGATTTACATCGCGTATTTGGGCTTTGTAATCGCGTCAGTCATCGGCTGGTTTAAGCATTCAAGTTGGAAGCGTGCGCATTTCAGAGCCGGCGCAGCACAAACCTCTGTGCCGGCTGAAGGCAGCGGAGAAC
>DATNRC010000463.1:0-4923 GCA_036703705.1 Candidatus Obscuribacterales bacterium | reverse complement strand
AAAGACAGCCTGATATCCGTTGCGATACATGACTATTCCGTGGCGTCCGAGAACTATTTCATTATACGAGTCGACTCTTCTCAGTGGCGTCAAAACACTAATCTCAATTTGCAGATGAGCCAATTCGTCAATGCCAACAGGGTGAAAGCGATAATCGCGCGAGCAGGCGCCGATGGCATTCTCAACCACTGCCCCGAGCAATGTTCTGACCGGCCAAATGTGGCCGATGCAACCTCGCAACTCGCGCATCAAGTGCTCTTCCTCCGCAGCGCGCACCACGGGCGACGCGACTGGTTCTTTCCTTTTGAACAACGTCACGAACGTGCCCCTTGGCTCTCCAAAAATCGGGCGTTCTTTGATGAGCGACTCAGGCAATTCAATGAAACGTCTTTCCTTCACATACGTTTCCACTGTTCGGCGCGCGACCGAAAGCAAAAAGTTGCGGTCGCTTTCGTTTAGCTCCGCCTTGCTCTCGGCTTCCTCCTCACCCCCTGTTTGCCATAGATCACTGCTTCTGGGCGTAGAGAAAGCCACAGCCATATAGCTCACGGAGTTTTCATCATCCTCGGCAATCGAATCTTGCGAGGTTGCGTACTTAAGAACTGTCCCTTCTACCTCATTGGGCAGCATGCTCAGAAGCACACAACAGGGATAGAAACCACATATAGTGGCACCGGTGCGTTCTTTGAACGAAATGAAGCTGCCAAGATCCTTTCGACGCATGTGCTGAAATGCTTCATTGTCCAGCTTGAAAACATTGTTGCGAATGTCTTTGCTGAAAGGCTGATACTGGTATCGAGGACCAACATGACAAAAGTCGGAGCTGACGACGACGAGGTCGCGGTCGCCAATAAACCGGCGCAGAGCCTGTCCCACAAGCCGCATCTCCGCTTCATCCTCGAGAGCGCCCACCACCATTGGTACCAGCTTCACTTCGCCGAATGTTTTGCGGATGAGGGGCAGCTGCAACTCAAGCGAATGCTCTTTGCGGTGAACGTCGGGGAAGAACTTAAAGAGAGGGAAATCTCGCAATTCTTCAACGGCAGCACGATCTATTGGCAGGTCGCCGAGGGGCGTAGCGAAAATATCCTCCTCTGGCAGGGCCACTCCCTCAAAGCCGACGTAATGGCTCGGTCCAAGGAGAAAGACGCGGTCGATTCTGTGCTCGCGGGCTTTGGCATAAGCAAAGGCAGCGGTTTGTCCGGAAAACATGTAGCCCGCATGAGGAGAAATAATTGACAGTACCGGCCCGCAACAATCAGTGTTGCCCCCAAAGGCAGGTTCGTAAGGGCGATCGCTTGTCTGATTCCTGGCGTTTGTAAGAAACGTGTCGAGCTGAGCATCGAGAGTTTTGGGATCATCGTCGTACCAGGTTCCTGCAAACCGAGCTAACCGTTTGCGGCTCTGAGGTCCCTTGTGCTTGCCGAAAAAGAGGAATCCGGTCATCAGTTATGTGGTTACACTCTTGGTTGGTACGGAAGGATACCGGCGTGGCGAGTGACTGGGATTCCGGAATTCCCTTTTATTTGGGCGTCTCGGGCGGACTCGTCGTCTGTTGCGCCTGCCCTTGCGCCACCGGAACTATCATTCCATAGAGACGCGATGAGCCGTCACCGTGCGGATCGTAGTTGTAATCGAAGGTGATTGTCACTTTCGCGGCAGCAATGCCCTGAGGCAATGGCTCAAGGGGCTGGGATTTGGAAAATGCATCCGTGCATGTTTGCTCGGCTTGCTGGTTCGCTGGATTGCTTGTGACCGTCACATCGCCTACGGAACCATCAGCTTGGATATTGGCAGTGAGAACAATATGGTTTTTTCCATCCGGTATCAGCCAATTGTTTTGTACTCTCTGCCTGAGCCTGTTCCAATACGAATTCAGGGCTGCGGAATGATCTACCTTAACCGGCGCTTTTGCCGGCTGCCGAACTGCTTTTCCTTGCGCATACACAGCTGCAGGAGACGCGCTTGAGCCTGTGGTGCCGCCAATGATCAAGAGGCACAAAAGAGCGACGCGAAACCCCTTTCTTTGGTCCCTACTAGCGACTGACGCTTTGCCGGAACAAGATGAGATTGCAAGGCGAGGGGAAAAGTCTTGTTTCATGTGCTGTAAGCTCCAAAAGAGTAAAGCGGATACGTCACTCTTGATTTTGGCCCCGGACTTATCGGATGACCGAGCTGCCAAGCATGAATCGCCGGAAACTGAAGAGACCTTGCATTTAAGTTTAGCAACGATTCACCCGAGCATAAAGGTGGAGCTTCCCGTCCCCGGACGTCCGCCGCCTTCAAGACGTTTTCGGGCGGAAGAGTCCGAAGGATGAGGTATACCCGTGGAGAAAAGTCGTGCCGCCGACAGGACCAATTTCGCCATTGCAAAAAAAGCCGGCCAGCGGTACTTCCCCCAGGTATTCCCTAAAACTGTTGCTGTCGTGGTTGGCATGCCCATACAGGTATTTGCCCCTGCCAAGGCAAGAAAAGAGCAAAGCGCCTGACAGGGTTCCGCTCTTGCCCTTTGAATTGTCCACATATCCCTTGAGCAGCAAGCGCAAATCATCTGAAGAAGTCGCCGCATCACGCAAGTGGAACTGCACTGTGCGCTCGTTGCGTAACAGCTCGCCGACAACGAGCGCGCCAGCTTCTGGCACTATGCCTATCAGATTGCGAATGAGAAAATCGCCCGCCTTGAAGCTATCTTTGAACTCATTCATGACCACACCCAGAAACAGCGAATGTCGCGCCAGTTCTTGATCTTGAGGCGTGAGATTTTCGAGGACATCTTTGAGAACGCGGATTGCCGTCTTGCCGTCGAGTTCCAAGAGAATATTGCCATGGCAATTGGTGACGCGAAACGGTTTGCCAATCGGCCGGCAGCCCTGAGCGACTATGGTGTCCACAACAACATTGCCGGAAACGGCCGCGCCCACCATGCCCTCTCTAAACACTTCGTCGTTCAAAAACAACGCATTTACACCCGGTTTGCTCGCTCCGCTGGCCAGACCTCCAACCTTGACACTTGATGGAAAGGCATAATCGAGACCTTGGACAAGGGAATCTATCTTCAAAGTAAAGGGATCGGGGAGCAAAATGAAACTCGGCTCGCTTGCGTTCTCAACACCTATAGCCTCCTCCCAGGCGGACGGCGGAGCGTCGGGATCAGGTAAATTGTCGTTTGTGATGTGAAAACCCGTGACTTTGACTCCAGGAAGGATTGCACCGGCAACAGCCACTCCGCGATCCTGCTCGATTTCTTCCCCGCCGCCAATCAAACCGCCGGCGGTACATCCGATAAACAACGAAGGCGCAAAGAGCTCTTTGACCAGGCCCGGAATCCGCTCATAACTCCGCGAGTAATGAGGGGAGATGAAAGCGACCACGAGGTCGGGAGCTTTGTCACCCAGATCTTCCCGCATTCTCTCAGCGCAAACTTCAAGGCTTCGCTGAATTGCGGACCGCCGCCCCTCTTCGCGTCCAGCTATTACCGAGGACCACTTCATCATTTACCTGCCTTGTGCCCTCACATCGTAACGTGTTTCCCTTGTCCGGACATCTTGAGAACATTCATCAACAATGATTGCAGCTGGGTTGAGCCTATATATAGGATGGGAATATTGAGTTCTCAAGGGAGCGTGATGTTTTGATTTGGCAAAACGGGTCTATAATGTCCGCTCGAAGAGATCGACAATATGAACTGAACGGCTTTGGTATCCGTAATTGCAAGAACCCATAATTGACACATCGCAATCGGTCCAGGCGTCGCCAGTTTCGAAGCACAAAGACGAACTGTTAAGTTGGTGGTTGGCGGCGGCCATTGTAGGCGCAGACATCGGCACATCCGTCTTCTACAGCACGGGCGTAATCCGCACCTACGTCGGTTTTGCGGCACCGCTCATGATCCTGGCTGTGTGCATTCTCATGTGGCTGTTCAAGCAGACGTATGAAGAAGGATGCGCAGCCAGCCCTTTCAATGGGGGCGCTTACATGATGGTGCTGCAGACAGTCGGAAGGCGGTTGGCCATGGTCGTCGGCGCCCTCACGATTTTGTCATATCTGGCAACTGCAGCAGTCAGCGCTATTTCCGGCGCCTTTTACTTGGACTCATTCGACAACATCAACAACTGGCCAACCTTAAGCATTGTGCTGGTGGCTTGCGTGCCGGTTGTCATCTTCGGGCTCCTCAACATAATAGGCATAAAAGAGCCCGCTAAGATTGTCTTCACCGTTGCCCTCTTCCACTTCAGCCTGCTTTTGGCTATGGACGGCACCGGTCTCGTCATGGCGCTCATGCGCCACGCCGACTTTGGCCGTGTATTCAGCGGCCTTGCCCAGATCCCGCCGCAAAACATGGTGCACGGATTTGCGGCGGCATTTCTTGGCATTACAGGCTTCGAATCGGCGGCCCAGATCGTCGAGCAGTTGCGAACACCAACCTGGCGAACTTTGCGCATTGTTTATTTGGTGGTGGTAGTGCTGGTTGGAATCACGGCACCTCTTACTTCGTACCTGTGCCTCATTTTGCTGACACCTGAGCAGATAGATGTTTATGCCAACAACTTGCTATCGGGCCTTGCTTTTGTCGAATGGGGTCATACGGGACTGATGATACTCGTGCTGGATGCCTGCCTTATCCTCTTTGCCGCCGTGAACACAGCATATGCGGGCTGCATCGGTTTGTGCACGACAATGGCTAAACAAGGCAATTTGCCAGGATTCTTTCTCAGACGCTGGGCTGATGACGCGCCTTGGCCTCTGAGCCTCTGGAAACGTCGTCTCCCATTCCTGCAAGGCTACCCCAATGTCGCTCTCACATTCATGGCAGTGACGATCGCCATGATCTGCATTTTACCTGGAGAGGTCGACACTCTCGGGGAGGTCTATGGAATGGCATTTCTTGGCGTAATGATGTCATTTTGCCTGGGCGTCATTTTG
>DATNRC010000462.1:0-6176 GCA_036703705.1 Candidatus Obscuribacterales bacterium | reverse complement strand
GATTTTGTCTATCTCGCCGAAAATGAAGAACAAGTTCTGCACACGAAGGGCCGCGCTCTTTCCACCTCCACCTATGGCACTACTTTTGCCAGCGAATGTTACGTCAAAGAGTCGATCGAAAGGATTTCAGGGGCAAGTTTGACGTATGTCCGCTTCCCCAGCGCTCGCACCCAGGACGTGTATCTCGTATCAAGCGATTTGACTGGATGCGGTGACCTGGATCTTTACTGGTAACGCCATTCCAAGCTCCATCGCTCAATCAACGCACGACTCAAAGCTCCATCGGTCAATCAACGCACGACTCGGGCAGTAATTTCGAGGAATCCTGCTCGCAGAAGCCTTCAATAGGTCCTTACTGCGCAGAAGTCTATGGAGTCTCGTCACTAAACCCGTGGAGTCCTTCGATAAGTCCTGGGCAGCATCAATTGTTTGTGTTTTCCTCAAACAACTTCAAAGCCCGAACAAACGCCGCATTGGCTTCGTCGACTCTCTTTTGCCGGATAAGGTTACCGGAATACTCAACCAATGCTTCAACAGCTGCCTCGGCGCTGAGAAATTCGTCAGCAATCCACAGCGCAGACCGCAAAAATTCTTCCGCCAGCCGGACGTCGCCGTCGCGTTCAGTTTCTCTAGCCAGGACGGTGAGATGGGCCCAGGATGCCAGTGCATCTTCATCGCCGCCACGACTGTGGCGTTTCAGGCAGTGCTCATCTATCTTAGCTTCCATGGTTCAAAAATCCCCTTTCGAGATTCACAAACCAAAAGACGGATGAGCTTCGAAAATGCTCCTCAACATTAGAGTTTATTCTTTAAACCCGTGTTGAAACTTTGTAAGACACGGAATGAGCGGCTACCCGGTCACGCGCACCCCTTGCCAGGCGATGTAAACATGTGGCGTTTCAGCACAAAATTGCGGAGAAAGCCGAAAATGTCACGCTCTGGGACTTTTTCAATCTGAGAGAGGGAAGAGGTGTAACGCTGGAAGATTACATCGCCGAGCACTCATCGAGGCAATGATAGCGACGTGATGGTACTCAGGCGGATCAAACGAGCCGATTGCCAGTCCTGGCGCAATTTTATGGTTAGTCGCAGATCGGTTGGTTTGCCGGCTACGGGTTATAGTCGATTACGTCCCTCGGCGTCTTTTCCCGGACGAGGCTGCCCACTTCCCGGTACTCGAAGGCTTCGATTTCCGCGTTGGAAACATTCATAGTGCTGAGCTTGTGAGCATGCCCGAGCGTTACCATGCGGTCGAGATTGGCAAATATCTCTTCGCAATATCTTGCCAGAGCGCGCCCCTGCGGCACAATGTCCTCCACTCTGGCCGAGATGTAATAGTCCGAAACGATGCCGGGATTGGCACCTTTGCCATCCGTCATCCTGGGATCGCTCAATGTGCTCTGAAATCTAAGCGTCAAGGGCGAACCCGGCTGCGACAGGAGAGTCAGTTTGCGGTGAAAACCCTGACTGTTGAGTTCGAATTCTCCAATAAGCTGGTTGAACGATGCCGGACCGTTCGGCAAATGTCCCTGCATGCGCCCGGGAACTGTGCCGAGCTCTTGTGCAAGAAGCTCCACTAACCCAGCAAAAGCAGCGACCCCCTGCAGATCGATGGTTGTTCCGGCTTTTGCTGCGTGGTTTTGCGACATAGACGCACTTTGAATATCCTGCGAACTCATACGTTCTGACATCCCCGCTGTTGATCTTAACTCGTTTCGCTTTACAACGCCAATGCCGGTCAAACCAACATGCAGCGCCCATGCGACCAGCAAATCATGCCAGCAACATGACAATTAATCAATAGCTGCAAGCTTGACAAGCCCACTAACTTCTTCACATGTTGGTGTGACAATGATACGAAGGAGTACCAGGCTGGATGCGCTCGGACGGGTGGAAAGCTGAATTTGGATACGATCGTTTCCCAACTATCTTCAATTGAATTTAGGTCGCCAGAGAAGACCGCAGTTGTCACCACGGATGGTTTGAGCATTAGCTACAGCAAATTGCTCAAGACAACAACAGACTTGGCTACGGCACTGTCTGCCACCGGAATTGAGCGCGGGAGTGTAGTTGCCATTGCATTGCCCAATTGCCTCGAGCTGGTGATTGCTTTTGTCACCCTCGCCGGCAACGGCTTTTGCGCCATGGTCCTCAATCCCGACATGGGCGAAGACGAATACGATTATGCTCTCTCCCATTCCCAGGCGTGCGCCATCATCGTCGGCAATCCTGACGCCGCCTCAAAAGCTGCAGCTGATCGCAACGGCATCCCCTCATTCATCCTCATGCTCGATTTTGTGCCCAATTCCGCACCTAAGACGCGGACCCCGCTTGGATCACCCATCAGCTGCTCAGTTGAGTCAGCAGCCCCAGACTCGCCTGCATCAGCAATAGACCGCTCTGTTGAGTCAGCAGCGCTGAGCCTGGTTGAATCGGCATCTCGCGCCGCCACCCCCAGAAAGATGCCATCCTCATTGGACGCCGCTCTTCTCATGTATACGAGCGGCACAACCAACCGACCAAAGGGGGTTCCTCTCACAGAGCGCAATTTGCTTGCATCGGCGCGCAACTTCATTGCCTGTTTCAGGCTCACGGAAGAAGACGTTGCCTATAACGTCATGCCTTTGTTTCATATTCATGGGCTGGCGGGGATTACGCTTTCCACCCTGTTGTCTGGCGGAACAGTCCTCCTGGCGCCACGATTTTCCGCGTCGCAATTCTGGGAGCCCGCCATCAAATACGGTGCCACTTGGATATCGGCGGCGCCCACCATCCATCGCATCCTGCTTCAGCGAGCAGACGCAGACCATGCGCCGCGGTCATTGTTCAGATTTATGCGCGCATCGAGCGCACCGATGGGGGCAGAGGAGATAGAAGCCATCGAAACACGCTTTGAAAGCCCATTTTTGTCTGCCTACGGATTGACGGAAGCCGCCAACCAGGTTTCCGCAAACCCTCTTCCACCGCTCAGGCGCAAACACCACACAGTCGGTCTTCCACAAGGCGTAGCTGTGGCAATTCTTGATGCTGAAGGCAACGAACTCTCAACGGGGCAGACCGGCGAAATTGCCATAAAGGGAGACAACGTTATGGCTGGTTATCTGCATAATCCTGAAGCCAATGCCGCCTGCTTTACCAGTGGTTGGTTCCGAACAGGCGATCAAGGATTCATTGACGAGGACGGCTATTTAACGGTCAATGGCAGGATCAAGGACCTCATAATACGCGGCGGCGAAAATATCTCACCGGCTGAAGTGGAGCTAATATTAATGCACCATCCGCAAGTGACCGAAGCAGTGTGCTTTGGATTGCCGGACGCAACACACGGCGAAGAAATTTATGCGGCGGTTGTGTCTAAAAGTACGATAAGCTCATTGGATCTCATCAATTATTGTGGTAAGCATGTATCCAAATTCAAGGTGCCGAAGAAAATCTTCTTTCTCGATCGTCTGCCCAGGAATGCCTTGAATAAAGTGCTGCGGCAGCAAGTAGCTGAGACTTGCAGGCAATATCAATGAACAGCTCCCATTCGAGCCCCACCACCGCCCGATCATTCGCCACCATCAAAGAATGGGCGGAGATGATCAAGATCGAGCACACCGTATTTGCCTTGCCTTTTGCGCTTTCGGGTCTTGTTCTGTCCGTTCCGTCCTTGCCTTCCTTGCAGACCGTGTTATGGACAATTCTTGCATTCACGGGCGCCCGTGCGGGTGCGATGACTCTTAATCGTCTCATCGACGCCGAGATCGATCTGCGCAACCCCCGCACCAGTCAGCGAGCAATTCCGCAAGGGCGAATCGGCAAATTGCAAGCATTCATATTCGCTGTCACTTCGTTTCTCATCATGCTATTCGCAGCGTCACACCTGCCGCCGATTTGTCTGTACCTGTCGCCAATTGCTTTGTTCTGGTTAAGTTTCTATTCTTTCACAAAGCGGTTTACCTGGCTTTGCCACATCGTTCTCGGCATCGCCCTTGGTGGCGCAGCCTTAGGCGGCTGGGTGGCGGCAAGCGGCGCTATCGACGGCGCAGGACCATGGCTCCTGGCCCTGGCAGTCAGTGCCTGGGTTGCCGGGTTCGACATCATTTATGCCTGCCAGGATATTGATGTCGACAAACGCGAGGGTCTCTTCAGTATTCCGTCCAGGTTCGGTGTCGGCGCGGCGCTCCTCATCTCGCGCATGCTGCATGTGGTGACAGTGAGCGCGCTCATAGGGCTGGGACTGGCAGTGCAAGCCGGGACATTCTTCTGGATCGGGCAGGCAATGATTGCTGCCATGCTGATTTACGAACACAGCCTGGTGAGCGAAAGGGATCTCTCAAAGATCAACGCCGCCTTCTTCAATGTTAACGGCATCGTCAGCATCCTGGCGTTCTTCGCCATATTGCTCGATCGCATTTTCTAGGTTCCGGATCGATCTAGGCTACTTCCTTGCCTTCGAGAGCGGGAAGAGAAAAGGCCGCCAGCTCGCCCTCTATGGTCCCGACATATAAGGCATGATTCGTCACCAGCGGTGTTGCCTCGACATGGCCGCCAAGCTCAGCTTGCCATTTGATCTCGCCCGTGGCGGCCGAAAACGCTTGCAGCAACCCCTCCTCGCTGACAGCAAGGACCTGCCCACGCGAAGACACAAGATCTGCCGTAACTTTTCCTTTCACTGCCGACTTCCACTTCAGACTTCCGTCGTACTTTTCACAACAATAAAGCCAACGATCGTAGCTGGCGAACATCACGGACGTAAAAACAATAGCACCCCGTGAAACTATAGGGCGATTGCTCGGGTATTCCCAAATCAAGCCTCCGTCCTCAGCTTGAAGAGCATAGAATGTTCCTTCTTGCGTGCCGAAATAGATGGTGTCAACCGAGGCAACCGGCGCCGCAACGATAGGACCGTCTGCAGAAAAGGTCCATTGTGCCTCGGCTTTCCCAGCCCTTACCGCATGCAGTGTTCCTGCTCGAGTGCCAAAGAGAATCATACCGGCATGGATATGGGCTGACGAAACGATGGCAGCATCAGCCTTATACTTCCAGCGCAAATTTCCTCTGGCTGCTTCGATTGCCTGCAATTCACCAGTGCTCGTAAAGATGAGTATTGAGTCGCCGGACAGAACAGGATTGGCATAAACACGTGATTTGCAATCGTATCGCCAGAGTGGCGCCCCATCCTTCACCGACAATGCATGAAGCGCTCCCTCTGCATCCACCACCGCCAGAGATTCGGAAAGAAGCAAGGGAGATGAAACAATTGGTCCACCCATTCGATGTGACCAAATCTCAGAGCCAGATTGCACGTCAATGGCGTGCAGATATCCATCACACGAGTTGAGATAAATTCTCCTTTCCTCTTTGTCGATGACCGGTTGCGCTGACCAACCAATTGGTCCCTGGGTTTTGAACGACCACATTTGCGGCAATCTTGTCTTGACGATTACGGCAGGTACTTTTCCCGCGCTTGGCGAACGTCTCAAGGCAACATCACTCGATGAGCGCGGAGGCGAGGGTGGCAATTCCGTCTTCTCCTGCGCACTTACAACAGGCGACTTTTCCATCGATGAAGCGGGCAAGGAAATCTCTGCCGCCTTCGGGGTCCTTGTTGGTCCCACCGGCTTCGACACATCAACCCGGGCAGGCATCTTTGTGAGCGTCTCATCGCATGCCGGAAAGCTAGTCGCTTCCTCCCCGGCACGGCCTGTAATTCCGCGCGCACCGGCAGAAGGCGCTGCGCCCGAAAGAGAAGCGCCACCACCCGCGGCTGCACCGGCTGCGCCACCACTTGCAGCGGCGGTCTGCGTAGATGCCGGTTGTGCCGTTGCGCCAGCATCCGATGCGTCGCCCGGCAGCAGACCCCGTCCCATAAGCGCATCTGTCAACACAGGGCCCGACTTCAAAAGAGGTCTGTTGCTGCTTATGCCCAGCCTTGCAACGCGCAATTCAAATATGAGCTCATCAATGATGTTTAAAACCTCCCCAGCCGATTGATACCTCTCCTGCTGGGTTTTGGCCATCATGCGCCTGATTACGCGATCGAGAATTTCCGGGCAATCCGGATTCAGCCGCCTGACGGACGGCACCGGCGCCGTCGAATGCTTCATTGCCATCTCGATCATCCCTTTGGCCCGGTAAGGAAGTTGTCCCGTGCACATCTCGAAGTAGAGCACTCCCAACGAGTAAATGTC
>DATNRC010000461.1:0-9703 GCA_036703705.1 Candidatus Obscuribacterales bacterium | reverse complement strand
CTTCGGTTGCTTCGGCAAATCCTGCGGATTCGACGCCCGCCTCAATTCCTGGCGCCTGCGATCGCGCTGCCGGTAAGCCTCGTCTCTATGGAAGTTGAACCAGTAATCCGTATCGAGCTCCGGACGAATGTTGAGAGCCTGCTCTACGAGGCGCTCACCATATGAGGACAAATTGTCGTTGGTGCTGCCGATGAAGGCGAAGCCCGCATTGGCGCGAGCAACTGCCGGCGCCATTCTCAATTCCCACAGACGGCGCTGCTCTTGCAACAATCTCTGCTGCCGGCGCATAAGATGTTGCATATACATTGGCGGCATGCCCATTCTAAACGCATCATCCATGTCACGCGACAGCATGCGCAGTTGTTGCATATTGCTGTGCATATCGCGTGCAACTGCATGCTGGGGAATTCTGTCTGCAGCGGCAATTGCCTGTTCGTACGCGCCGCGTGCAGCCTCCGGTCCGTAGTAAAGCGCCATTCGGTGAGCTGCTTCCAAGCGCCTGTAGGGATCATCAAAAGTTCTTGGATTGCGATAGTTATTGAGCTGCTCGCGTTGCGGACCGAGGTCACCGGTAAAATCGAAGTAACCGTTTTGGAAATTCTCGGCTCGCATGTAGTCGTAGTAATTACCGGCTTCCGGCCATCCGCCGAGCATTTGTGGTGGCATGCCAATAGCCTGGTATGCATCGTTATACATTGCGGAATAACCGTCGTAGCCTGGTCCTGAGACCGGGTAGCCGAACGGATCCGAAAGCTCAAGGGGAGGAGCCATCTTCTCGTACCTCAATTGTCCCAACCTGCCGTTTCACATGGGATATATACGTAGCGGCGTTAATTTTGGACAGAGAGGCTATTGTTGTCCTTCGGTGGGCATCGAATCCGAGCTTTGCTCAGTGTTTGTCGGCAGCTGAACACTGTAAGTCCACTGCGCACCGGATTTCTTGTCGTTCATTGTGAGTGTAGGTATCTTCGCCGGAGCCATATAGTCTTTAACAGGATCGATAATCTGACGGCGCTGCTCCTTATCTTGCAGAGAGGTCTCAACATTCAGCTCCAATGGTTTATCTTGCGTCTTATCGGATGGAGCACCGCCTGAAGTCCAGCTGAACTTTCCCTTGGCGTTGACCGCCGCAAGCCCTTCTGTAATCTTGCTTTCAATGATGTCTCGCGCCTGCAAGTAGGTGATCTTGGACAGTGGATCTTCCTGCACTTCACCACGCCGCATCACTTGCCCGATCCAACTTCCCTGCATGCTGACGACGCCGACAATGATCAAGCCAATAACAATGACAACAATCGGCACGGGGTTGATTCCGGGCGCTTGCGGCACGCCGCCAAAGGACTTATATGACTTGCGGATATGCTGCTTGGTGCCGCAAGAAGGACAAACCTCCTCGTAACCATGGAGCGGAACTTTACAGGTCGGACATTTATGCATACTGAGCCCCGGCGATCATCGTAAACACTTTACTCTAACATCGACAAGCTGCTGATAATCAGCACCAGCAGTGCTCTACTTTAATATGCCCCATTGAGAAAATTCCTCTCCGTCGAGCGGCATTCAGGTCAAAAATCATGTTCCAGTCTTTTTCAAGATCGGCTCGCCATTCTCGATTCGCAAGGACTCATCTCTGGGAATCCACGATCTACCGCTGTTGCGGTATTCGCCAATTCGCCCTTCAAGTTGAAAGCTCGGGGGTAATGCGATCAATTTCTCGCCAAACGACGGCAACACGGTCGTAGCCGAAGGAGTTCCGTATAGCGATGGCGAGCAGGCGTTCGATGAGCCGACAAGATGGCGGCAGGTAGAGATTGAACGGCTTGAGCTAATGGCTGAAAAATTGGTTGAGCCATTGGCAGAACGTATTGAAGCATGGGTTTTAAAAGGATTTCTGTTTCCGGTCGAAGGGCAGGAGGATGAAGTGCTTGCGATTGACTCGCAACGCCCGGAAATGCCGCTCATCCAATGTCAATACACTCGTAACCGAATGCCTCTCTGCGAGCACGACAATCGAGGCGTCCGCTAATCCTAGGTCTAAGTCACCATAACGGTCCATGATCTCGCGTGCACGCCAGATATCTCCCGCAGAAAACGGCGCTAGTTCGTAGGCGCCACGTGCAACTTCCCTCAGCAAGAGAGATTGTGCTTGCCGGCCAAGATAGCGCATGAGCAAGTAATCTAGCTCTGCCAATACGAATGGTGACAATAGCAATGGCGCCGAGGATTGCATTAATACATCACGGCATTGGGCATGATGCTTCTGACTCTCATCTAGAGCCGACAGCAAGCCACTCGTGTCGAGGAGAATCAATCCTGGCCAAAACCTGCCAACGCTTCATCCACACGTTCAGCGAGGCTTGGTTTACCGCTGTTAAATAGAGGAACAACGGGTGGAGGCGGTGAGCTTTGTAAAATCAGCACTCGCAAGGCTTGGCGAATCAATTCGGCTTCGCTAATGCCCTGCACTTCAGCCAAGTGGCTGAGCGCGCGCTTCAGATCGTCAGGGATGTAAACCGTTGTCTTATGCATGCCATATACTATACCATACATATATTTAAGATGCTTGTCTAATAGCCACCTTCGCTCATATTCCGCATTCGCATCGTAGAAAGGACTGTGTCTCGTGGAAGAGAATCCAATTTGTCTTCGCTGCTCGGGAAAGATGGAGCAAGGATTCCTTGTCGATTATAAGGACACCATCACTTACGGCCGCGGAGCTTGGGCAAAAGGCCCAAAGAAGAAAAGTTTTTGGGAAGGCTTCGGAGAGCCAAAAAACCCTAGAGAAATCGTGACGTACCGCTGCACTGCATGTGGTTATCTCGAATCGTATGCAAAGTAGATGAGGTTGACGCCAGTCTTTGCATAAGTTGTTTCGTTCCATTCTCCACTTCGCAACACCAGATCAATTGGGAGCTGCTGCCTCGACTTCGACAAGAACTTTGGACGGTTTTGCCAGTCCGACAATCATGCCCAACGCAAAACCGGCGAGGATGCCTCCGATATGAGCTATGGCCGCCACCTGCGGAATGATCTGATCGAGAATCAGTTGCGCCAGGGCCACACCACCCATGAACGAAAGTTCGAAACGGCGGATGCCTGGCGGAATGCGATCTTTAAGACGGAATATGCCGGCGGCAACAGCGCCGAACAATCCAAGCACAGCTCCTGAAGCACCAACAGCTGCATCGGTCGAAAGAAGCATATGACTGACGCCACTCAGAATTCCAGAGACAAAAAAGACGGTTAAAAACCTGGCGGTGCCGAAAATATTCTCAGCTACGCGGCCGAACCAGTAAAGCATAAGCACATTCATGAACACATGTGACAGGTGGGCGTGCAAGAACATGTATGTGACCAGTCTCCAGTACTGCCCTTCAAGGACCAATTGCTGTTGCACGGAACCAAAGTCGATGGCAACGCCGTGCAAGGTGCCGCTGAACGCTGATGCCACATGTGCCACCAGTATGACCCCTATCAGTCCTGATACCACGGGTGATGCACGATTGGGTGCAATCACGTCCTGCACGAAAACCATCTTCTCAAAGATGGCCCAGGCTCGTCTCACATAGTCTTCGTGCGCCTCGGGCAGCGGAGGAACGCTGCCCTCGTCAAGTCTTGCCAGTTGAGTATCGATTCGCAGCCGCCAGGAGTCGGGTCCGCCACTCGCCAATTCCTTGCATTTGAGAAACAATTCCCTTGCCTGATCTTCTTTGCCCATCGCCGCATAACATCGTGCCAGCCAATATATACGCGTGTACTCAGGAAGAGTTTGCTTCCCAGCTTGAGAAATCTTCAACAGGGTTTTAACTTGCGGCAAAGCGCCCAAAAGACAGAAAAACGGCAACAGAGTCACGCCCGCTGCTTTGGCGCTCAATCGCGACTCGGGCAAAGTAGCATTTTCCAGCGCCTGCGTCCCCTTTTCGAACTCGCCAAGCTCCAGATAGGCACGGCTTGCTGAGAGCGACAGCCTGTGCGGTACAGTCGATGAGAAATGGCGCTGCAAATCTTTCGCCGTGAAAAGACCTGCCGCCGCTGATGCCCGCTGCGATTCGGACAAGCTCGCCGTGCATGCTTCCTCGTACTGATCGACAATTCCTTGCCAGTCACCAAGGATTGCATGCCCTGTCAATTTGTAAGTGGCAACCGTATCGCGAACAATTTTGGGAATTTGCTTTTGCTCCCACTTATTGAGGACTGCCGTCGCTTCCTCCATTTTGCGCTGCATGAAATAAGTATTGGCGACAACGATGTCGTGCCAGAAATCGCCGGGCTCGCCCCAGAAAAACCAGCGCAACTGACGCGAGTATCGGGCTGCTTGCCTGGCATCGAGGACGGAGATGGCATGCTCAAGCCGTGAAAGCAAGACGCGCGGAATGACAATGAAGACGAAAAACAGTCCCCAACCAATAAAAGCAAAGAGCCAGTCAGGCCCTATCGTAAGACCATATGCGGCAGCAAAACCGATGAAAAGAATTTGCAGGAGAAATCCCCAGGCCCATCTGAGCCCCAGGCGGCTGCGCAATGTGCAAGCAAAGACAGCGAAGACCAGAAGGGGATACAACCAGAGGCTGAATTGTGAGGTCATATCGAAGTGATTCCAGTCTGAGAAGCTAGCGGCGTTTTGGTCGTGAAGCGATTGCCTTTACGAATCGGGCCGTGATCAGTTGCGGGCGCGTAATGGCGGAGCCTACCACAACGGCATGCGCTCCCAGCGCAAACGCCTGCGTCACCTCCGCCGGATGCCACACTCTGCCCTCCAAGATGACAGGAACAGAAAGATGAGCAATCAACTCCTTCAACAGCTCCATATTCGGTCCCTCATCATCGGGCGCCGCTGTCTCTTCGGTATAGCCGTAAAGAGTAGTCGAGACAATGTCGGCACCGGCCTCAACAGCAGCCATACCTTCGCCAAAAGTGGCGATGTCCGCCCAAACAGGAATGTTCAGCTGATCGTGAATTCTGCCAATCAAGTCCTTTAAATTCGAGCCATCCGGTCTCGGCCGCCGCGTCGAATCAAGCGCCACAATATCCGCTCCCGCCGCCGCCAGGGACGAAGCTTCCGCATAGGTTGCCGTGATATAAACCCGCCTTAGCCTCTCGGCAGCCGGGACGTCCTCTGACTTTGTCAGTCCGATGATGGGAACTTTCGTATGTTCTCTGACCAGGCGAATATTTTCGATCCCCTCAAGCCTGAGGCCCTTGGCACCACCATTGATGGCAGAAAGAGAAAGAGCCAGAATGTGCTCCGGCGCGCACAGCGGCTCACCGGCACTGGCCTGGCAGGAAACGATTAAGCCTCCTTCGATCTCCTTGATCCTCTGCCAAGCTGTCGTCTGTTTATGTTCCGTCATTGACATCGGGCGTCAACGATTTTGCAGGTTGAGGCAGACGAACTTCGGCTGTGTCATCTCATGCATTGCATATTTCACGCCTTCCAGCCCCAGTCCTGATTCTTTGCGACCGCCGTACGGCATGTGATCGGAGCGGAATGTCGGCGCATCATTCACCATCACGCCGCCGACATCAATATGCCGCGCGGCTTTGAAAGCAACTTCAAGATTGGTCGTAAACACGCCTGCCTGCAAGCCATATTGGGAATCGTTCATCGCCGAGATGGCATCATCAATGGTGCCGTACTTCATGACCGACACGACGGGCCCGAAGACTTCCTGGCAGACGACCAGCATTTCCGATTTCGTCTCCGCAAGCACAACCGGCTCGACCAGATGATTGGATATCACTTTGCCTCCGGTCAGCAGTTTGGCGCCACCCTTCACGGCCTTGTCCACCCACGTCACTGTTTTCTCAACAGCGCCGTCATCGATAAGCGGACCGATGTCGGTGTCCTCATCGAGGGGATTGCCAACCTTCATGCCCTTGACGATGGCAACAAATTTATCGAGGAATTTGTCGTACACCTTTTCCTGAACATAAACCCGCTGCACGGAGATGCAGGTTTGACCGGCGTGCGCATAACCACCGCGCGCCGCGGCTCTGGCTGCCAGTTCGAGGTCGGCGTCATCATGGACGACAAGACCGGCATTACCGCCAAGCTCCAAAATCACCCGCACACCGGGATGCACCTCGCGGCGCAATTGCCAGCCAATCTCCGGGCTGCCTGTAAAGGTGAGCATAGCCAGACGCGGGTCGCGCACAAGAGCATTGCCCTTCGATCCGCGGCAGGGAGCGATTTGCAACGCGCCGTCAGGCAGCCCTGCTTCCTTGAGAATGGCCTGCAGTTTGATTGAAGCAATTGGTGTCTGCGATGACGGCTTCAGCACCACGCAATTGCCTGCGGCCAGGGCCGGCGCCACTTTGTGCGCCACCAGGTTCAGGGGGAAGTTGAACGGCGTGATGCCACCGATGATACCGATTGGCTCTCGCAAAACAAGGCCGAGCCGCGCCTCGTTGCCGGCGCTGATGTCCATCGGTATTTGCTCTCCCTCAAGCCGCATCGCTTCCTGACTGGCAATGGCAAATGTCGTGGCCGCGCGTGCAACTTCAATGCGCGCATCTTTGATTGGCTTGCCGCCTTCAAGCGCAATTGTTCTTGCCAGATCTTCTTTGCGCTCGAGAATCAGATCGGAGGCCCGGCGCAGAATTTGCGAACGCTGATAGGCCGGCATTGTTCGCATAGTTGAATGGAATGTTTCGACGGCGACCTTCAAAGCAGCGTCTATGGCTTTTTCATCTGCCTGCCCTATAGCGGCAACTACTTCTCCATCGAAAGGGCTTTTCACCTCGGCAAATTCGGATGAAGAAATTCCCCGGATCGAAAGCGGATACTTTACAACTTCTTTCAACATTGGTTTTGACCTGCTTGGCTAGTTTCAAGAGAAATTATGAAAGACAATAAATCTGAGCAGCTGGGGATGACATCCACCTACAAAACAGGATTTCAGCAGCTTCGCGTACGGCAAATTATAGCCTGGCGTATTCCTTTAAATGCTGATAAAGACAGGCAATGTTTAGCTTTCTCATCTCTTGTTGCGATGGCGACGGGCTGACGATATGCGGACACTTAGCAAATGCATATCTCATGCTCACTTAAGCCCTTATCACAGATAGCCATCGGAGAGCTTGGCAATGGTAAACTGGCTGCCTAATCCCTTACTGACAAGCGATAAGGCGAGGGCTCACGCGTATCTCTAAGAAGGGAAACTAGAAGGGATGCCCCTGATGGCAGTGAAAACGCCGGGAAACATTCAGCAGTCGAGTCCTATTGCTTGCCCTCGCGATGCGCGCAGCCGGGCAAGAGCGAGCGTTGTTCTCACCCGGCTCAACGTATGGGCGGCATTTCTTTGCATTTTCAGTGTCTCATCAGCACAGGCAGCTAACAAATCGCTTCTGGACAGCCCCTTGGTCAGCAGCGACAGCAAAAATCGTTTGTTGCAAGTTGAGCGCAGGCGCCAGGAATTGCAGGAGCGCATTCTGCAAGTGCGGAAAAAAGAGAAACTGGCGATGCTTAAACTGCGGGATATTCAGCAGAAGCTGAGCGCCACGGAAGGCCAGTTGAGCCAGGGAAAGCACAAGCTCAAGACGACCGAGAAAAACATAAACCAATGCGAGCAGACACTGACTGTCACGCAAACAAGGGAGCAACAGCTTTCGGATTATGCAGCTAAGCGGCTCAGGGAAATCTACGAGGGCCAGCGTCTGACGTTTGTCGAAATGCTGTTTCAAATTGATTCCCTGCAGGCCCTTCTCGATCGCGTTTATTATCAAGAGCGCATTGCCGAGCAAGACAAAACGTTGCTTGCCGAATTGAGAGCCAAAGCCGCCTCTCTTGCCCAGCGGCGTGGTGAGCTGGATTTGCAGAAGAAGAAGATAGGCGATCTGGTATCAGAATTTACGAGAAGGGCAATGGAGATTGCGCGGGAGAAGTTGCAGCAGCAGCAAGTGGCGGACAAATTGCGCACGCAAAGGGCCTTTTACGAAAGAGCAGAACGGCAGCTGGCTATGGAATCGCATCGCCTCGAGACACAAATTCTGGAAATGGAAAATAGCCAGAAGAAATCGAATAAGAACATGGCGCATGGCACAGGGCGCATGTGCATGCCGCTCAAAGCGCAAGTCACATCACCATTCGGTTTCAGACGCCACCCCATATTTGGTGTCAGAAGATTCCACACGGGCATCGATCTTGCCGGACCGAATCGTTCGGCAATCCGCGCCGCGGACAGCGGAAGCGTGCTCTACACGGGCTGGTACGGCGGCTACGGAAAAGTTGTGATCGTAAGCCACGGCAATGGTCTTGCTACTCTCTATGCCCACCTCTCACGCAGCGCCGTTGCCGTTGGCGACAATGTGGGCAAAGGCGACGTGATCGGATATGAAGGCACGACAGGCTTTTCCACAGGACCTCATTTGCACTTTGAAGTGCGCGTCGACGGCAAACCGAACAATCCACTCAATTATTTGCGTTAGAAAAAGCAGCATCCGTAGAAAGAACCGCCCGAGCTCAATCCGCGGCAATCCCCGTTGGATGGCATATTGACAAGGGCGGAAGTGCACACCGAAAGCGGACTCGATGCTTTGCCGGGAATAACATAGTGTGTGTCCCGGAGGGTGCGTCGATGAAATATGGAAAAAAGGTGTCCCGGGTAGCCCTTGCACTTTCGACGTTCGTTTTAATGTCTCCTCCTGCTTTGTGCCAGGGCGACCAGCAACAAACTGCCACGCCGTCTCAAGAAAATGCATCGCCTGCTGCATCCCAGACGGGCGTCTTGCCTGGTCCGCTGCAAACTGAGCGCCAGCAAATCGTCACCTACATTGATGCTGCCCGCAAACGCGGCGTCGGCGTCGCAAGCTACGAAAGCCTTTTTAAGAGCATCGAAGCAAAAGTGAGCGCCGGCGCGTCCGAGCAAGAAATCTCGCCGCTCGTGACACGACTTAAAAATGCCCTGGTTGAGCAAAATCAACGCTCTTATGCGATCAAATACCAGGCCTGGTCGAATGCGGTGAAGAAAGAACAGGCCAAGGCCCGCTCGGCTGCGCAAGAGGAGTATTGGGCCCCGGGGACTCCCGAGTGGCTCAAAGCCAACCTGAGAGCGAAAAAGGCAGCGATAACTCAATATGCTCAAAGTCTTGGGGCGCAGGCTCAGCGAAGCGGGGCGGAACGGGCGCAAAAAAATGCAGCCCAGATGAACGCAGCCAGACAGGCCGCAGAGCAAGGAAGGCAAGACGCCCTCCGCCGTTTCTAAAACCGTCAAGAGAGCCTGGCAATCGATCAACTAATTGAAATCAGTTGATTGCAAATCGACCTGTTGTTTCGCCCATCGGTAAGTTGTCGAAGACAATATGATGGAACACGTCAGCCAGCTTCAGCACGCACTTGATCGAATCAATAGAGACAGCAGATTGCGCGCCTAAACGCGATTGTATTTTCCAACTGCCGTCGGTTTGTCCACATCTGCCACCAAAAGCGATGCGCCCGGCCGAGTGTGATCTGGGCCAGGCGCCGCAATTGATACCATGAACAGGAGACGAATACGGAGGTAGGAAAAAAGCTTCTTCTGTCAACGATGTCCGTGATTTGTCGTCAAGCTATGCGCTGAGCTTTCTTCTTCAGCTCCTGGACGAGGTCTTCCTGTCCAAGCAGGTAGCCTCTGCGTGCTTGATCGTCGGCGTAAGAAATTATCGCCTCGGTGAGATTGTTCAGCATAGATATAGGAACAAACTCGCTGACTTGATTGAGCAGCCG
>DATNRC010000460.1:0-6815 GCA_036703705.1 Candidatus Obscuribacterales bacterium | reverse complement strand
GGTCGTTTCGCGCATTGCCTCGCCGCTCTTAATGAATGCGGCGCCATCGCTGCTTAGACGAATGGCCTCACAACATTGGCTGTTGATTGAAAGCAGCGAAGAGCTGAAACAACAAAACATGGTGCCCTTGAAAGATCATGTGATTCTGTGCGGTTTCGGCCGTATTGGCAGGAACCTCGGATTGGCCCTCAGGGCGCGAGAAATTCCCTTTGTTGTGATAGAGCTTGACGGCGAGATCATTCAAGAGCTGAAGGACAACGACATACCGTGCATTTATGGCGATTCTTTGAGCAAGGTCGTCCTTTTGAAAGCCAATCTTAAGCAGGCACAGTGTCTTGTCCTGACTTTGCCTGATCCCCTGGGAGCTCTTACAGTCATCGACTTTGCTCGCAGATACAACCCGGCTTTGAAAATACTGGCTCGAGTTCACCGACCACAAGATATTGAGGTGTTCCGGGCTGCCGGAGCAAATGCCGTCGTGCAACCGGAATTCGAATGCAGCGTGGAGCTTGCCCGTCTTGCTCTTGCCGGGATGAATGTTGAGCCGGAAAAAATCAATGAATCACTCAACGAACTGCGGCGCCGACGGCACCGTCAATTTCAACCGGATATCGCCGAGCCGCTCTTAACGCGCCTCTTTGGATTTGACGAGGATAAGTATGTCGGACTCTGGTTCATCGTCAATGCGGCTAAAGCAAACGAAACAACGGCCCAGCTCGGACAGCGCAATCGAAGTGGCGCCACCATACTGGCCATCAAAAGAGGTGCGGAACTGATTCCGCATCCGGACGTCCACACGACGGTAACGGCTGGTGATGAGCTGTATGTTGTTGGCACGCCAAGCCAATTGACTAGTTTTGAGGAATCGTTTGCTCTTGATCGGTTCTGTCCCCTGGATGAAATGGGAGCCGACGAGCTGGCTCTGGAGCGCCGGAGCTAGACATTCGCGATAATGGCTGCTGAGCTAATGTACGACAGCTAAAGCAAGATCAGCAAACCAATTCTGCGCCTGCGGCTTTGTCGGACGCAGTGGTGACACTGTCTTTGAGCCAGTGCCGACGGTGGCGCTTTTGCCGACCGCACCTGGCCGCTTTTGCCGTCTCGGAGCGTGTCGCTGCGAGCGACACAAGAATAAATATTGCTCCTCAAGTGCTTTCTTTGAAGTGGAATGCAGTATTTGTGGTGTGTGCGTCCACCAAACGGGATAAAAGCTTCTTTGAAGTCTTCAGCCTTTGGTGCATGACTAAAGTCGTCTTTCGACCTGTATACAACCTTTGAGGCATACGAACGGAAGCTTCTTTTTTGTCAAAGTAAACCGTCTAACACTGCTGCATCCCTGGAAGTGGCAGCCTGCGCCCAGGAAGTACCTGTTTGTCCGGTTTGCAAGACAAAAACTGATGAGCAGAGGCTCTCGATGCCTATGCGCTACAAAATCGTTCTTGATGCCTATCGATGCCGAAACCATAAACTGGCTCCTCCTCGGCAAGCTTTGAAGCTCGTTGACCAATGCTTCCACTCGCCAATTCGTCGATGCCCGACAGAACTTCTTGTTCCATATTTTGCTCGGTGAGGTTATTGTAAATTTTGGGGTATGACTCTATAACATATAGTTGTACAGGCCTAAGCTGAAAATGTCTGTCGGCGATAGTTTCATTTTCACGACGCTACTTTGGAGACTTAAGGGCGCGCAGACCGTAGACACAAAAAACCAACGTTGGTGCGCTTCCACAGCAATGAGCACATTTCCGTGACGCATCGGTCTCCTGTTTTCAATTGAGGGTGCCGGGCGGCAGGTTTTAAAACCAGACCGCCCGGCTTTGCCTCAGTCGTCCGCATCTAATCGTCCGGCAATGCCGGGTTTCACTTCCCATGCGCCTGGGGTTCAGGAGCCCCATCTCGCGAAGTCCCTTTGGCAAGCGCGACGCGGACCGCCTCTTTGTCTGCGCCTGACTCTTGAGTGGCTCCGGGTACGCCTGAAGATTCCGCAGAAACCTCTAAAGAGGTGTCCTTGCCGTCTGCCCGGGGGCCCTCTGCAGGCTTCGGCAATGCTTCAGAAGCTGCGGGCTCCTTCGCATCACCCCTGTCCACTTTGATCACCCCCTCTTGCACGTGAGCAACAACATGGCAGCCATCGGGGAAGCTGCCGTTAATGATGCTCTCGGAGATTGGATCTTCCAGATGGCGGCGGATTGCGCGCTTCATCGGTCTGGCACCATATGTGGAGTCATAGCCGAGCACGGCAAGAAGAGACATTGCCGGCTTGGTTACGTCGATGGTCAGCTTGTGGCTGTCCATCAGACGCGCGCGCAAGTCGGACAGCGTCAGAACGAGGATTTCTTTGATGTCGTCCTCGTTGAGTTGGGTGAAGCAGACGATCTCATCGAGACGGTTCAAGAATTCCGGATTGAAGGTGAGCTTGACGCTCGGCATCACCTCGTCGAGCATGGCATCGTGGGAGCAATTGCTCCCGTACTTCTCGACCAGCTTGATGATTGCCAGGGCGCCGATGTTCGACGTCAGGATGTTGATCGTGTTCTTGAAGTCGACTGTGCGGCCCTGACCGTCAGTCAACCTGCCATCATCCATGATTTGCAGGAGGATGTTGAACACGTCAGGATGCGCTTTCTCGATTTCATCCCAGAGAATGACGCTATACGGTCGCCGGCGAACGGCCTCCGTCAAACGCCCGCCTTCCTCATAGCCGACGTAGCCGGGAGGAGCGCCGATCAACTTGGAGACGCTGTGCTTCTCCATGTATTCGCTCATGTCCAGTTTGATGAGCGAACGCTCGTCGTCAAAGAGGAATTCCTGCAGAGCACGCGCCACCTCGGTTTTTCCCACTCCTGTCGGCCCCAGGAATAGGAAGCTGCCGATTGGCAGTTTCGGATTTTTCAAACCGGCACGGGCGCGGCGAATGGCGCGCGAAACAGCAGAGATGGCTGCATGCTGACCAATGACACGCTCGTGCAGCTTGGACTCCATCTTCGCCAGGCGGTTAGCTTCGTCTGATTGCAGCTTGTCCACCTTGATGCCGGTCATCTGGCTGATTTTGGCGTAAATGTGCTCCGCTTTCAGCTCTGTGCCGGGCGCGTCGATGGCAAGCGCGCTGCCTGCCTCGTCCACTACGTCGATTCCCTTGTCGGGCAGGTATCGATCGGAGATGTAGCGTTCTGCCAGTTGGCAGGCGGCAATGAGCGTCTCATCGGAAATCTTGATGTCGTGATGCTTTTCCAGCTTTTCACGACGGCCGCGCAAGATCTCGATGCTCTCGTCGACCGAGGACGGCTCCACCGTGATCGACTGGAAGCGCCGCTCAAGAGCAGCATCCTTCTCGATGTGCTGGCGGAATTCCTTGAGCGTCGTGGCGCCGATGCACGTAATCTCGCCGCGGGCAAGCGCAGGCTTGAGAGTGTTTGAAGCGTCCATTGCGCCCTGGGCGGCACCGGCGCCGATCAGTGTATGCAGTTCGTCGATGAAGACGATAGCGTCGACTGCGCCCTTGAGCTCGCTCAAAAGGTGCTTCATCCGCTCTTCGAACTCGCCGCGGTATTTTGTGCCGGCCACCATGGCCGTCAGATCCAGGCGCAAGAGGCGCTTGTTCTTGAGACTCTTCGGTACGCGCCCGTTGGCAATCTCCACAGCCAGCCCTTCGGCGATTGCTGTTTTGCCCACGCCCGGCTCACCTACGAAGCACGGATTGTTCTTCGTCTGCCGGCCGAGAATTTCAATCGCTCGCCGAATCTCCTTCTTGCGGCCGACGATAGGGTCGATCTTATTCTCTTTTGCCAGTTTCGTCAGATCGACCGTGAACTGATCGAGAACAGGCGTGCCAATGGTCTCACCGGCAGGCAAGCCGTTGACGTTGGATGTGACGGCCTCGGCAAGAGCCTGCTCCAGGTTTTTGAGCCTTTGCTCGGCAGTGGCAAGCGGTTTCGATTTTTGCGTAGCAAGGAAAGCAGCTTTGAGAACTTTCACACCCTCGTTGTGTTTGAGGATGTAAAACAGGACATGGGTGGGCGTGACGTAGATGTGATTGGCTTGCCTGGCAATGGCGGCCGCTGATTGCAGCATCTCTTGCACGTCCCTGCTCAGGCGTGCCTGTGCCAGCGTGCCGTCGTCTTTCTGCCAGTTGCCGTACAAATTGCGCACGGTGCGTTCGAGAACATCTGCTGTCAGCGCGTCTCCCCTCAGGAGATTGGCAGCCAGTGACGTGCCTTCAGCGGCAACGGCAACGAGGAGCACAGGGACATTCACTGTTTCGGTGCCCAGCGCTCCCGCTTTCTCGGCTGCCAGCTCCATCACTTTATCCAGGGTAAGAGAGTTTTGAGGCATATTCGCTCCTCTGTCTCCGCTACGAATCGAAGCGGTAATGAGCTCGAAGAAGGAGATTCAGGGTGAATTCGCGGGGATAACGAGGAGCGCCAGGCTTGTGACTGCTCAAAAACGTCATCCGATATCGGATGACGTTTCCAAGCGGGTGCCAAATCTGGCGCCTTCCTCAGTTCCGTCTGACCAGGGAACCAGAAGGCGCCAGTGGAAACTCAGGGCGCCTCAGGTATTAGTCGAACTGCCTGCTCAGCGTCGCCAGCGGGCGCAGGAAAAACATCAGCTCATTTTCCAGCTTGTCTTCCTTGCCCTCGTTGATCGTCTGCCAGCGCACGAGCTGCCAAACAGCAAGCCCGGAGACCATCTCAGCAGTCGGTCCGACGGTGATTGAAGCACCGCAGGCGGAGACTTCCGCGACCTTGTCGTCATAAAGTGTCGCCTCCCAGCCCTTGACGTGAGCCGGGCGAGTGGGAACGACGGTGTACACCCTTCCCTCATCGACACCCATGCGCGTCTCGATCATCAGCTTGGTGCGCATCTTGTAGCGGATGCCCTTGGTCCAGATCTCCTTGCGGGCAGCCATCGTGTCCACCAGAAGGAAGACCACGTCGCCAAGCTGCTGCGTGCCGTCCACACGCTCGGCATGCTTGTGAATGCTCAGTCCGGTCTGCTCTTTGACAATGGCCTCGAGAGCGTCGACCTTGAGCTTGCCTACGTCTTCGAGGCTGTAGACTTGATTGGCGATGTTGTGGGCTTCGACGACGTCGAAGTCCCAGACATGGATGTTCTCCAGCCCCAGTTTGGCGAGGCTGAGAACAATGCGCGATCCTGTCGCTCCGGCACCGATGACGTCAATACGCCGGTCCCCGAAAGCGTCGCGTGAAAACACGTCTACGTGACGCGTAATATCTACTTGGTTCATGTTGGTTTTCTCCAGGAATCACAGAGGATGCGGCCTACTGCGTGTCGTCGCCCTGGCCCGGGCGCTTCTCTTTGGAGATGACGGGCGGCTTGCCGTCGTCATCTTTCCTGCCCTGCTCGATGCGGCGGCGAACTTCCTCCACCGTCGGCGGTGTCGAAGGCGGTGGGGTGGGATCGGCAGAGAAGAGACTGCCCAGCCAACTGAAGAAACCGCCGCCCCGGTTTTCCGCTGCCGGCTTGCGAATAACCTTTTGCGGGCAGCAGCTGCCGTCCGGCTTGTGGACAATCTTTCTTGCCGGCGGCTGAACGTCACTGCCGGTCGGAATGCACTCGCCGTCGGTCACCTGCTTGTCGTCGTCGTCCTTGCGGAACCATTTGAAGACGACAGGGAAGCGCTCCTTGACCTTGGCCTCATACTCGGCCAGGACCTCGGCGCGCAGCGCATCGTCAGGGACGAGCTGCGGAGGCAGGGGTTTGTCCTTCTTGATGACCGCTGTCTGCCCGCCGCCGAATATCGATCCCTGGTTGTACGATTCGGCGCGCTCATAGGGTCGGTAGCCGGTCCAGCCGCTGCTGTTGTAGCTCGTGCCCCAGCTGTAGGACCTGGGCGGCTCGACAATGATGCCCTCCGCGGGGTCATACACCGCCCATGGTGCGTCGATGATGCGATAGCCCTTGTCGTAAAGGTAAATCGTGAACTCACCGCGCCCCAGCTTGGTGAAGATGCCGCGGATGTAGAAGGGCATTCCTTCCCGGCCGAATGTCACCATCGTGTTTTCATCGGTGCCCGAAGGTCCGGTGCCCATGCGCACGTGAGAGTGGCCCCAGAAGCGCAGCTTGTTGGTGCGCTCGATGTCCTCATCCGTGCCCGTTTGCAGCAAGTCGAGCACCAGCTTCTCGCGTCCTTCGACGGAGAGCTCGGTCTCCACCGACGTCACTTCCTGCTCGACGAGGAAGACCTCCTCAATCAAGAAATCGCCGTCATCCATGCGGCTCACCGTGCCGAGCCAACCGACCTCCTTGGGCGCAATCTCGATGTAGAGACACATGCGCTTGTAGGCATCGGGAGTAATGAGCACGCGCGGGCTTTCGATGAGAAGCTCGCCGCGCGGGCTGGCGCGATGTGGACGCAGGGGACCGTCGGGCTCGCGGAACACCTTGGGGGTGCTGTCGCTCTTGCCCTCTTCTCTGTCCTTGCCGTCCGTGCCGGTCGCGGCGCCGTTCTTGGCGTCGGTTCCAGTCGCGGCGCCGTTCTTGGCGCCCGTGCCGGAGGCCGTTTCTTTCTCTTTCAGGGCGCCTGTTCCCGGCGTCTCCTTGTTTCCTTGGTCGGCAACTGCGGTGACGGAAGGCTTTGTGGCATCAACGTCTCTTGATCCGCCCAGCCACCAGGGCCATTTCCATTTCGGCGCATCGGCGGGCGATGCCCCTTCCGGTTTACCTGCCGTTTTCCCGGTCAGGTTCTCGTTGTCTTTGTTCATTGCTTATTTCCTCGGGCCTAGGCAAGAGGCCATTTGTTGACTTGCTTGCTCAGCTCGTCGTCGGTCAGCGTCTCGACAAACTGAATGGCA
>DATNRC010000459.1:0-15789 GCA_036703705.1 Candidatus Obscuribacterales bacterium | reverse complement strand
TATACATCTCCACCTTCTGGAAGGTTCTTTATCCTGTAGTGCGGCTCGGATTCCTCGTCATTCCGCGACGATTGGTGCGCGTCGTTCAGCGAGCCAAATCGCTGATTGAGCGAGATTTTCCCCTGCTCGAGCAACGCGCGCTCACAGATTTCATCAACGAAGGACATCTGGAGCGGCATATCAAGCGGACAAAAGTTTTGTACGCCCGCCGTCGTGCCGCGCTGGTGCAGGCTCTCACTCGGCATTTCGGCAAGAGAATCGTCATCTCGCCTATTACTGCCGGCATGCATTTGCTGATTCGTTTCGCCGACGAGATTGATGACGGAAAAGCGTTGCGTTGTGCGGCTGAAGCCAACGTTTCGCTGGTAAGCACGCGGCAGCACTACGTCGTAAACCATCGCAATGGCGAATTTCTCATGGGTTTCGCGCATCTCGATGAAGAGCACATTCAAGGCACGGTCGAGAAATTCAGCCAGTTGCTCTACTCGTAGTCGCCTCATCCGAACTTCGTTGTTGCCTCATTTAAATTTTCGCTCCTTGTCAGCCCGGATGCAGCTGGTCGTCACTGGCAATGCGGCGAGGCAAAGCTGTTCAACCACGACAGCACAAGAGTGTTTTGAGGAAGAGACTTCCGCTAAGCGCGCCCGCTTGATAAGGTTGATGTCAACCGGTTGCGCGGCTAGCAGATGTAAGCAGGTCTATTTTTGTGCGCTTCTTACTAAGTTCTTAGACTTGTTGCTTGATTCAAAAACCAACAAAGGTCACTGTTTTTATATCTTTCTTGTCGTTTTCTTGTCACTGAGATCTCTCCCCGCCCGTCGAAATAAACGTTTATTGCTGCTTCTGAGCGAAATGATTTCGTGCTCTGTGCGCGCGGAATGGCTCGCTCGCCATCAATCAAACTGAGGAGGCTCACAACCTCTCGGAGATGCACATGACCAAGCCTAAGCTAGTCGTGGACAACCCCGCGGCTCCCGATCATCGGCGTAGCAAGACTTTGAGAGTCACGCGCGACGATCTGGATTGGGCTGCCGGTGAAGGCGTTATCACGCCCAAGCAGTCGCAGGACCTCTGGAACGCTCTTACTGCCCGCCACGCCAACCGCCCGCAGTTCGACCTTGCACATCTGTTCTGGTACGCCGGAGCAGTCGTTGTGCTGATCGCCATGGGCTGGTTCGTCACGCAAGTGGCTGACTTGTTCGGCTGGGGTGGCGTTCTTGTCACCACGCTCCTGTACGGCGGGGTTTTCCTTTTCGCCGGCGCTCGTTTGTGGTTCAAGGAAAATCTCACGGTTCCCGGCGGGCTCCTTGTCACGCTTTCGGTCACCATGGCGCCCGTCGCCACGCACGCGCTGGCGCTGGCAATTGGCTATCCGGACAGCGTGCTCGACTCAGCCGGTTATCAGCTTGTGCTGGAATCGGTGACCATCGTCGGTGCGCTCGCCGCTTTGCGGTTTTTCAAATTCCCCTTCCTCACCGCCCCCATTTTCCTCTCGCTGTGGTTGATGTCGGTGACGGTAGTCGAGGTGCTCTTCAAGGGCAGCGTGTTCAGTCTCT
Organism: Candidatus Obscuribacterales bacterium; assembly: GCA_036703705.1. Taxonomy (GTDB): domain Bacteria; phylum Cyanobacteriota; class Vampirovibrionia; order Obscuribacterales; family Obscuribacteraceae; genus DATNRC01. The sequence continues at coordinate 14,233 of DATNRC010000459.1, read as the reverse complement.
GGAACACGCATCTCTGGGTTACGCTGGCCTTCGGCGCCTTCATGATGGTGGTGGCGTTCATCCTCGACGGGCGCACCAGGGGCGACTATTCGTTCTGGGGATACCTGTTCGGCGCCACCGCCTTCTGGTTTTCCCTCACCCTCATGGACTCCGGAAGTGAGTTCGGCAAGCTGGTTTACTGCGGCATCAACGTCGTGTTGATGCTCGTTTCGGTGCTGCTTGCGCGCCGCATCTTCCTCATTTACGGAGCCCTCGGTGTGCTCGGGTACATCTTCCACCTGGCGTACACCCTCTTTGCCGATTCGCTCCTCTTCCCCTTCATGCTCACGATTGTCGGTGTGGGCATTATCGTCGCCGGCATCCAGTACCACAAGCACAGAGCCCGCATCGACGGCTTTGTGCTCAATCTCGTTCCTGAGGGACTGAGGAAGCATCTGCCCAGTCGCGGTGAATAGCCACCGCATCCGGTGCGCAATGGCGCATCGAATCTAATACTGCCGCGAGGCAGAATTGAAGGGACACAACAATGATGACACTCTACGTTGTCGCTGCTCTGGCCGTGCTCATCGTTCCTGCTTTTGCGTGGGGATGGTGGTATCGCGGCAAGCAGGTCGTCTACATGGGGGAGGCGCGTTGCCTTCTCTTCACCAGAACGGTGTTCGAGCGCCCGCGCAAATATGCGCTTGCGTTCGTCGAAGTGCCGGGGCATGGAACGCTCCTTGCGGAGCTGTCCGTGGAGCGAGCAAACTCGCAGGAGATGGTTCTGCCCGTCAGCGTCACCGTCACCCGGCGCCCGTTCATGAAGCCGGAAATCGAAAGCCTGGCTTTCGAGGGAGCGGCGCCCGAGCCGCGCGACAAGACCTACGACGGTCTTGCCTTGTCTGCGTATTACTTCATCGCCGGCATGCTCGGAGTGATCTGGGCTGGCGGTTTTGCCCAGCCTGGTATGGAGCTGATGCAGCACTTCGCGCTCTATGCTTCCGCGCTTTCGCTCGCTCTTTCTGGTTTCTCCATCAACTTCCTGGACAAGGAAAAGTTGGGTGACATAAGCAAAGCCGAAACCCGCGCCCTCGGCATCCCGCTGGGCAAAGGCAACGCGGGACTGCTTGTCCTGGGTGTGCTTTGCCTTGTCGGAACAGTCGCGTGCTTCTGGACGCCGTCCATTCTCATTCTCATTCCCGGACTGCACTGTGCCTTTGCGCTCGGCGCTGTCGTAGCAATTCTGCTGAAAACGCAGACGAAGGCTGCCTCAGAACGGTAATGGAGAGAGCCGGTCCAGGGTGCGAATGCGCCAGGACCGATTGAAAGGCCCAAGGGAGCCGGAGAGGTCTTGGCCAAACCGGCTCCCTGACTGTTCCACTCAACGGAACGCAAGAGCTTGAACGCTCGCTTGCGCAGTGATTCGTCCAGGCATCAAATTTTTTGTTTGCCAGGAGAATCGCTATTCTTTGCGGAATGAAGCGTTGCTTCTTTGCTGCAGCTTGGACCGCGCGCCGTCGCGGTCGGTGGAGCTCACTCAAATGGAGCTTTTCATTCTTGTCGCGCTTCTCGCGATGCTTTTGCTTGCCCTTGTTTTTCCTTCCCTGGGTCATGTACGGCCTCAGCGCCAAAAAGAGGGCACTGAGCAAGCTTCAGACTTTGCGCACGCGAGTTGCTGTGGCCAAGTCGTGGGTAGAGCGAGAGCCTGCCGGCGACAAAGCTAAATTCGCCTACGAGCAGGCAAAGAAAATGCTGGACACCCTGGAGACAGGCATAGAGAAAGGCTGGCATCCGTGGGCGATTGTCGGCTATCTGGCTGACAGTGCCGACGAGCTTGCCATCTATGCTGAAATCGAGGCTAAGCACTACAATCCCGAACGCAGGCGTTGACGCTGCACAGCAGCGCGCAAAAGTGACCCCGCAGTCGAAGATAGCAACTCTGCCGCCTGAAGGATTCGACGTCTTCCGGTGCAGTGCTGTGATTGCGAAGAGGGGTGGAAGCTTGTTGCATCCGCCCCTCTTCCCTTTCCCCTTGTTCGTCGACCCAGCTTTACTACGCCATCTAGTGCGAATGGCTGAAAAAGCAAGCCTGACCGCCCCCTGGGGGGAGATCAGGCTTGGCAGTACTGTCGCAAAAGCGACGCCGCTAAGAGGAGTCCAGGGACGAGATGGGAGGCTCCTGGCTCCTGGTAACAGCGTTTGCCGCGCATCAAGCGGCTTCGAGGAGCCCCGAGCCGTTGACCCACGAAGCGTATTCGTCGTGCGTCCGCCCCGACAGATATTTCTTCTGCCAGTTCGGATTTACCGACAGCTCACCCTTGAACGTCGCCTGGCCGGTGGCGACCAGATATCGCCACATGAAGTGGCTATAGACGTCCATGATATGAACGAAATACGCAATCGCGAGCGGGCGGTTGCCGCGAATGAAGAGAGTGGTCTCGTCATTCTGCATTCCCGCCTTCAGACCCAGGTTGTCCGAGGCAGCGCCCACCACCCACGGATCCTCACCGAAGGGATCGACGACGATCACCTTCGAGTGAATAATCGCGTGAGCATCCGGGAGCTTGAGCAGCTCTTTGTGCCAGTACTCCCAGCCGCTCTCCAGGGCGGAGGCGGCGATGATTGTCGGAGACTTGCGACGCGAGCTGTACATCGCTACCTGCTGCGGCACGTACTCCTTGGGCAGGTAAAGACCCAGCGGGCTCCTCGCCATCTGGATGTCCGGGAAGTGGTCGATGCCGTCGATGCCGGACTTCTCCCGCGGGAGAGCCTGCGCCGAGCTGACCGCACCCCGAATGAAAAGCTCGGGCTTCTTGTTCTGCAGCCAGGTGACGACATCCAGGAAAGAAGGGAAACCCGGATAGAAAGCAAGGAAGTAAATCCCCTGCTTGGCGCCGAGAAGAACCTTCTTCACCATGGCCGTCGAGGCTGCCTTGTCCAGGAGCGGGAACGTCCGTTGCCCTTTCTTGACGGTGGGCTTGGTGCGCTCCTCACTGCTGGGCGAAAAGATGACCTGAACCTGCGTTCCATCACCGAGGTCGATGGGCTCCTCGACGATGGCGTTGAGGCGGCGGTACTCGGCGCTCTGCTTGGGCTCAGCCGCGCAGTCCGCCTTTGTCCGCAGCCAGTAGTCGTATCCGCGCTTCGCCAACGCACCGGAGCGCAGGTAGATGGCGTGATTGGCTTGCGTGTAATAACCAGTGGGCGTGGGGTTGGCGCTCTGCAACATCCAGCTCACCGGCTTTCCATTCGCATCCAAAACGACACCTGACTTGTTGTGGGCAATGCTCGAATCCGGCATGAAGCGATCGGTGACGTCCGCACCATCGGCATGCAAGTCCGCGCGGTGTTGAGCGTTGACAGCATCGTCCTTGCCTGAATTTCCCAGGACCATGCTCCACCACTCTTTGTTCTCCCGCAGGAACTTAACGAACGCCGGCGCCGACAGCTCGTAAAAGAGAGCATAGACGTGACCAGCGATACGCTTCGCCTCTTCGTACGGCAGCCTGGTGAACTCCGGAAGGGAGCCGCCAAGCTTCTTGGCGATCGCGCTTTCCGGATCGTTGATGGCATCGATCAGCCCTTGCGGGTCCGGGCTGCCGTCGGGCAGCTTGGGCAGCATCTCACCGAGCCACTGCGTGGAAACGAGGTGCCCGCGGTTGAAGCAGGCTTTGACGAAGGGGCCGTAATCGACGCCTACCGTCAATTCGTTTGTGAGCACAGCCGCGCCCGGCTTGAGATTGCCGGGCTTCCCGCACATGGGAACGATCTCCCACTGGTAGGTGCCGTTCTCGGCGGCACCGGAATCCGTCCATTTGCAGCCCTGGATCGGATGTTTGTCGGTATCGCTCTCGGTGGCATCGTTCGTCTCGCCCTGGAAGCGAACGAGACGAGAGGAAAGAACAGTCTTCTTGCCTGTCTGCTTGTCGATCCGGCGGACCGAGAAGCCCAGGCAGTCAGGAATCAGTTCTTCCCACACCCACACGAGAATGACGCCGGCGTTGTTGCCCAACGCGACGGCTTTCAGTTGTGTGTTCATGGTAAGTTCCTTTCTTTTTCGAACAAAAGTTCCAGCTTCCTTATGGCAAGCTGGTTCTGTTGCACGTGCTCAGGCTTGTCGGCAGACCGGAACGAGGAGAGCGGCAGGGAAAGAGCGCTTTCCATGCCTTCTTCTCGGCTGGTTGCGAGCACCGCCACAACGGCATTTCTGCCGCTGAAGAGATGTGCTCACGATTTAGGCCAGGACTTTCTGTGCGATCCGAGCTTTTTGCCGAGGGAAAAAAAGTTCAACAGATAATGATTGGGTATCAAAAGTGGAGCTTTAACTGCAAGAGAATTGATGGCTGGGTGTAGGCGAAGAGGATGGTTGAGGCGCAAAACTTCTCGCCCTTTCAGGGTGGCAATAGCGCTCATAAAGCATGTGGAACGGAGTGCTTTAACGAGGGCATTAATTTGAACGAGAATTCTAGAGTGCTGATCTTCCCACTGTTGTTCTTAGCTGGCGCAACTTCGCGAACGGCTCTTGACAAGCTGGCGCGGGTGCGCTCTGTGTTGCGATCGTCGGGTATCAACTGTGGCGGCGACGCTTATGGGAATGTGCAGCTACAACACTCAGGCGATGCTCAAGCCGATGCTCATCTGGAGCGCATCGCTGAGCTCACTGCACTTGCCTCAGGTCTACTCACGCCAGTCAACCACGGTGAGACCCTGAAAGGGAGCGAAGTGTCGCACGTTGAAAGTGACAAGCACCAGATTCTGGGTGGCAGCAATTGCCGCTATCTGTCCGTCGACAAACGAGGGTGCCTTGCCCAATTGTGTCAACCGTGCCCGTTCTCGAGCGTGCCAATCGGCTGCGGCTGCGTCATATGGCATGATAACCCAGTCTATGGCGGACAAGTAATCCTCTATCACCGATCTCTTCTTGGACTTGGGAAGCAAGCAGCAGCCAAACAGAAGCTCGTGCCAAACAATGGACGCGATGCACAGTTCGTTCTCGTGCTTTTTCAGACGTGCCATTAGGGCGTCGCTTGGCTTGGGCTTTAATGGCTCAGAGACGACGTTCGTGTCGAGCAAAAATCCGGCGCTCACAACTCGACTGCCCGTCCTGAGGATTTTTCGCGGACGTCACCCCAGATGTCGCTTGGATCGATCTTCAATTCTTCAAGATGTGCTCGCTTTCTAAAAGCAGAGTATGCCGCCCAGAAGCCCGCTTTCCGCGCCTGCAATCGGTCATACACCTGCTTGGAGACCAGCACGGCAACAGGTTGCCCGCGACGCGTGATCTCAACGCTGTTTACAGCTTCCAACTCATGCACGATTGCTGCGAGGTTGTCTCGAGCTTCCGCAATAGAGTAACGTTTGACCATTTCTCATTGCTCCAAACGCGATGGCTATCTATATAGCCACTTTATCAACCCTAGTTTCTTAAGTCAATTGAAGTTCTTCTACACTCGTTTACACTCAATCAGTTGCGCTAGCCAATTTTTGAATGCTTGTGCTCACGCCAGAAGTGTTTGTCTGAGCAACACAGCACAATGGCGGCGAGGCTTATCGTCTATTGCAAACAAGCATTAACCGGGGCTGTTTACATTGCTTGAAGTGAATTCGGAGCAGCGTTTTTGTTAGCACAAGGTATCGCTTCATTCACTATCTCGCACCGAGCCGGCAAGCTAGACACACACACTGTCCTTATTCTCACAGTATTCTCGAACAGCAATTCGCTGTTCGAGAGCAGCGTGGGAGCTGGCCTCAACCTCGCACGAGTTAACGTGAATGATGTAAAGCCGCACCACATCCAGGCCCATCTGGTGTCGGCTTTAAGCCTGAGGGCCTTGAAAGCATACAAGGAGATGACTACCAGCACTACACCAATCGCATTCGGCGCGTTCATCCTCCGTATCGACTCGCCTGACCTGAAGCCCTACGAATTCGTGAGCAGCAAGGGAACCGTCTACAAAGTCAATCCTCATGCTGTGATAACCACGGAAGATGGTGAGAAGATCTGGGGCGCAGGACTGAGGCCGCGGACATATCGCGACAGCAAAGGGAAAGAATACCTGATTGCCCCTTATTGCTCTGTGCGCACAGATGAGGACGACCTTGTCTACTGGGACGGACGCGGCACGGACAAGCACGGGCGCAGCTTTTATCTGCGCAACGATGGAAGCCGAGATTACGATGTGAAATGCACGGCTCAGCCTCAGCCCAACTGGATGGGCAACAGGCGTCCAAATTTCACAACCGACCCGAGGCTTCGCCGCGGCCGCTATCAGGGCAGCGATGTCGCCGTGTATAGCACTATATTCGGTGATGCTATCGACTGGATTGAGACGCGGCGCGGTAATTTCGGCAGCCGTTAAGTCAAACCAGGTGCTGTGATCAAATCGTGCGGACTTAGAGCGATAGATCACGCACTCCTGACATGGCAGGGGAATCATCTTACAGCTGCGGTCCGAAAGGTCCATCGGCATTGCAGCACACAGATAGCTTCAGCGGACCTTGAAAGTTTCAAACGCAAATGTACCTCAAGGCTTCAGCAATCTGCGCCGATTTCACCGACCTCTCCACTGCCACTCAAGACCTGTTTCCGCATGGTGATGTCCTTGAGTTTCTGGGACAGCGAACGGGGAGAAGCACTCAATTTCGATCGCGCGCAAGGAATGTCGTGATTGATGTGCCGCAGTACCTGCTGCGCAGTCTCTATTTTCGCGCCTGCAACGGCGAGATAACGATTGAGCATGAGGCTCAAAAGTTCTGACAAAGGAGATCAGAAGATGTTTGTGGCGCTCACAGTTGCCCTCACCCTGATAGCTGCCAGTGTGGTCGTGTTCTTCGGTTACACAACCGAGCGCGCATTTCGCCTCGATGAATGCCCGCCAGAACTCGACATCTAAGACAGCACGAGAAACAAACAGCCATATACCGTCGCCTACTTAAGGACGGAGACCAAGGAACTGGAGAGCCTCTGTGCTCTCAAAAATGGTTGACCATACGACTGAAGGTAGTAGCTAATTGCCAAGATGTTATCCATCAAGAACCGCTGTGGTTTTTATTAGGCCGATTGTTGGCTCCAGAATGGGCAAAGAGGATTGGGTGGTGGTGTCAAATGTGATGCAACTCGCTCACTGAGTTCACGGGCGTGTCTGAGGTCTATTCGCGCCGGGTGCGCATCACTTCAAATTGCTAATCAGGGCGCATATACATAACCGCCTCCAGGCACTGTTTTGATAATCTCCTGTGCAGTATCGCTATTGACCTGAGACAGCTTCTTTCGCAGCGTGCGAATCAAGACCCGCACTGCTTCTGGTGAACTGGTTCGGTTGGCGGGCCAGACTTCTCTCAATAGGTCAGCCGAGGAGAAGTGTTTGCCTGGATGGGACATGAGATGAGACAAGAGCGCGCATTCAGTGCGAGTCAATCGCAGCCTGGCGTCGCCAACGTGAAGAGTGTTTGTATCTGGCTGTAGAATGATCCTCTTTTTTGCATTGCTCAACATTCGAATTGTTCGCCCCCTCCGCAAGAGTGCCACACAGCGTGCGGACAGTTCTCTGAAATGGAATGGTGTACGCAAGCAGTCATCCGCTCCTGAGGCAAAACAGTCTTCCAGGTAGTCAATTTCGTCTCCAGAAGCGAGCATGAGGATGGGTGTATCACCGCCCCGCCGGCGGAATCTCCTGCAAACTTCTATGCCTTGCATGTCGGAGATCCGATTGATGGTGATGAGATCGAATTCGAATTCTCGAAGATACCTCAGAGCATCTTCCGCGGTATGTACGACTTCAACAACAAAGCCGCACGTCTCTTCCAGCCACTCTCTGATCCTGAGAGCCATGGCATGATCATCGTCCAGCAGCAAGACCTTGGGCACATGCGCTCCTGTGAAATCAGTGTCCATTGAGTTTTTAAAACAGGCAACGTAAGTTCCGCGTGAGTATTAAGGCAAAGTCACTAGCTGCAATGTTGGCGTCAATTGCGCAATTCAAGTGCTTCCGCAATTGGTGCAATCGATATACTCCCGCGGATCAGCCGCTGGCGGCATGTGCGCGGCTGGCAGCCTTTGCCGGCGAATGCGCTGATTAGTGAATGCCGAGTGGCCTTCACTTACCACATCGAGCCTGCTCGCGTTCGTATGTCGTGATAGGGTGCTCGCTTTCGTCTGTCCTAATAAACGTATGTGTTGTTCTCGGAGCAGCCCGGGAAGCGTCTGTGCTCAATGAGCCACTCCAGCCGCCCAGCGAGATTTCGAATCTCGTGATCTGGCATGCGCGAGGACTGGAGAACCGCCTTGCCTTCAGGTGTGCCGAGGAAGTTGTAGAAGCTAACGAGCCTGTTGTAGGAGTCAAGAGTAAGGTTGGTTGCCGCAAAATGAAGGGCAAGTCTATCGTTGATGCCTTTCCAACTTGGCTTTCCGTCAGTGTCGCTGCCAAGAAATGCGCCATTGCGGACGAGCACGGCACCCTTATCGCTGATCGAAATTCTTGACTCGCGAGTCCCGAGCACGAGATTATCCAGGAGTGCGCGCTCCACCTTTTGATAAAGCTCCGGATTGTTGGCAAGCACGTCGTATCCGGGTCGGCAAATTGCGCCTGGCGGCAATCCGGACAATCTTGCCAGTCCTTCGGCCAGCGGCTCACCCGCTATTTCTTCAATTAACAGGCAGTCGGCTTTCCTCCCTCTAAGGTGCACCTCGCGCTCCGTGAGGGCAGGATATCCCGCAGACAGGTTCAAGACGCTGCTTAGCTGGGACAACGCCATCTGCCGGAGGGCGAAGTCCTGTCCGCACGAGCCCAGGTAATAGGCTCTCGCCGCCACTTTCTTTCCTGCTCTGGATGCCTGGAAAAGCGGATGTGCGTAGGGCTGAGCGTCTGCTGTCGGCACTGATTTGAGCGTGCCTGTGCTCAAGTGTCCAAGCGCGTCAAATGCGCGAGCGTCGTCGGCTTTGTAGCGGAAGAGATGCTCTGGGAGCGCTTTGGCTTCCGCGGTCATGGGGGGTTTAAAGCAAAGCACGTTGCGCGCGAACCGGCGAACAATGGAGACAGAATTGTCAGGAACACTGTATGGCCAGAACAATGTTGAATTTACCGAATGCGATGGGAACATAAAGTCGATGTGGGGGTTGTTGAAAATGCCGCGGGTAAATCCCGAGTCGCTGGCAAATTCGTGTGCTTTGCTCCACTGGTCCTCTGAAGCTCCCTTCCATGTGTTGCGCGGATAGAAGTCGATGAGTTCTGTCGCCGTCACACAGGAGAAGTTTTTTACTGCATCGTTGTCTGATTTGGGGGGGCAAACATGGCCAGAGTGCCTGTGACGAGGGCTCCAGATTTGGAGGCGCTGCCGGCGAGACTATTCACGCGCTGATTGAGCTTGCTTCCCGTATAGCTTGCGTCGTCAAGAAGTGTAGATGTAATTGACGAGATCGACGCTGTCGCCGCCCCGACCTTGGTGGAAGATGGTTCTGTCAGGAGTGATATTTTCCTTTGCCAGGCAATCCAGGAGCTTCTTGTGTAGTTGACGACTCAAGGCAACCATGTCGGCATAGGTGAAGACTCTCGAGCCTTCAGCAAGTACATAAGCTGCCGGTTCTCTGTTTGAGGGGACAAATGATGATAAAAAGCGCGAAAGTTCGGCCGCGTCTACGCGCGGCATGGACAGCACCTTGTGAATATCAGCCAGCCGTTGAGCTGGAGAAGATGTAGCCGAGAGATGGGGCGCAAGACTCAGGATGCGATTCCGCGCTGCGCCTTCATCGGGAGTGATAACCAGGTTGTTCGCATTGAGTTTGGCTGCTGAATTTGCCATGGTGCCTCTGATGATGCTGTCCGCAATATGCTCCTGGTGTGCGGTGTCCTGACCAGCTTCTTGTTTTATCTCCCGCACAAGACCGGTGAGCTTCTTCTGCACATGCTCCTTGCCGAGCGCATAATCGATGAAATTGATGCCTTTTTCAAAACTGCCGATGTCGGCGATGACCAGTCTCTGTAAGCTCTTCAGCTTGCTCAATTGCTGACTGCTGTAGTTGGTAGTGTCCGGGTTGTCGAAGAGCAAACATTGAGAGGATTCTTTCAGATCGTCTATGTTGCGAGCGTGTCCCCTTGGTGACAATTTCCGAAACAGGTAGCTGAAAGCTTTGCTCCAGCTTGCCTGGCCAGTGGCGATGCATTCTATAGGCAAACCGTTGGTGAATGCCGCCTCCACATTTTTCGACAGAGACTTCAACCTTTCTGCAAACAGAACCTCGGAAGAGTTGGGCAAGCTTTTTTCCAGTATGCTCAGTCCAAGCTTGCGATCGCTTTCGGGAAGCCCCTCGATAATTCTCTTTAATTCGTGCTCTGACATGGGTTGCCTGTTGAACTTTCGCAAAATGGTCTCAGAGAATTGATTCAAGGTGTTCTTGCTTTCAGGATTTTCGATGTGCTGAATCTTGACCTCTTGGTTCGAATATGACTTGCCTTCGCCACCACCTTGTTGCCGGCCGCCCTTTGTTCGAAGGTCTGCCTTGCCGCAATTGCCTGGCTTCATTCCCATCTCGCTCGAGTATGGACCGAAAAGGCAGTTAAAGTGTGGCTTCGGGAATGCGGCGGCCGCCTGAAATGCTGACTTCTTTCTGTCGAACAGTTGATGTTTCATAGCGAACATCCCGCCGACAAGCGACATCGTATAAATGGACGTGCCTGCTTCTTGCATGGTAGCGAAGCGGCGCGCGTGTATCAGAGATTCATATTCAGCTGCGATGGCACCGCCCGGGATACCAGAAATGATGCCATTTCCTACCGGATGCCTTAGAAGCGCTCCAGTAGCGGTATTCCGCAATAGGGTCGTTGCCGCCAGTCTGGCTGCGCCAAGACCCGTGCTTGTCATTGCGGCGAAGGTGAGAGCGCCACCCATCCCCTGCTTAAGCCGTTGTCTGCCCAATGACCAGTCAAGCGTCTCAGGTCTGCCCATTCCCAGGTCTGTCAGTCTTTCCGCAGCGTCCTCTTTTGTCGAAGGCACGGCCATGCTTGGTTTGAACATTGAATCGGCGATGAATCCTGTAAGAGCCGCTTCCTTAATTGAGAGACCCATTGTTGTGCGAAGGGAAGCAAATGAAGCATTCCAGGGCAAGCGCGTTCCGCACAGCGATTTTGCCGCCTTTCGCGAGACAATTAGCGGAATCATTGCTCCTAGCGCGCCGCCGATGGTCTGGGCATGCCATCGTGTCGAGCCGAACGGCGCTTCCTCAGGTGGCCTGAACACTAATTTGTCAGCGGTGTGCCAGCCTGTGAGGTTGTCTACGCTTTGCGCCAAGGCGATCGCTGGCTGAGCAAGACCAGCGTATATTGCCGAGTCGAAGGCGTCTTTGAGTAGAACTGAAGTGTCAACAGTGTTTGGTGTTTCCTTGCCACCCGAGAGTTTCATTGTTGCCTGATCCGGGCTTCGAATCTCGATTGTCATGCTCCATTCTCTCAATTTCTCCTACTTTGCAGAGCAGGTATTTGCAGCAATACAACATGATCGATCTGCGCAGCGTCGATCTTCGTTCCATTTAACTCGGCGCGCCGTTAGGTTGGCGTAAGGTGCGCTGCGGGTTCTACGAAGCCTCACCACAGTCGAGCCTGATTCCCTCTCTATTCTCGTACGTGTCGCGCGTCGGCGCCGGAACGTTGAGTTCCGGCGCCGATGGCAGATGAAGCAGCTATCTTCAGACTGAAAGAGTCAGCAACTCCGGAGCGGGCTCTTCGCCAGTGATGACACTGAGAATTGCCTGCTGCGCTGCTTGGTGAATGTGTGAGTTATCTTGCTGTTCTGACTCAAAGGACTCACACCACTTTGTGATGCGACGATAGGTGGCCACCAAAACAAGAGCATTGTTCATCGCCACGGTACGCTGCGTTTCCCAGACGGATTTGCCGGCCATGGCGGCAAGCACTTCAATAAGCTGCAGCAACGAATTTGCGTCGGTCTGCAGCTTGCTGTAGGCAGTGCTCACCGGAGCTCTGAGACTGGTAAAGACACAGCGACTTGGCATGCTTCCGCATTTCTTGAGCATGCTCAAAAAAGGCGAGCTTTGCGCTTAACCTGGCAGCCAGAACCTTGACCCTGGTGGGTTCCGCTTCCTGGACCTTAAGATCTGAGCGCGTAATTCTCCCATTGGCATGAGATCAGAGAACGCATAGCATGTAGCCAATTTGAGGCATTCACTCGCCAAGATGCTACTTGACACAACACCATCAGAAACACCGAGGGGACCTGCCGAGTCCGCCTTTCCGGCCGCAAAAGTTGCAGAGGAAGCGTGGACAAACAAGGCCGGGCGCGAGGTGCGCCTTATTACAGAAGCTGTCCAAAACGGCTTTTCTGATGGATGGCGGCAATCGATGAACGATATTGAAGGGACGGCCTATAAGCAAGGCACGGCGCTGGGATTAGCCTATCTCGTCACACGTCTGTCCCAAGCCAGCCCCATTGGACGTCTGGCCTCCATCGCCGTTGGCAGCGGCATGACCGCAGCAGCCGCCTGGGATTTCAACGTTAACTCCTGGTCTCAAGTAAAGAGGGCACTTCAGTCGGCGTGGCAATCCGAGGCGAACTACAAGCAGGACTTGCAGGTGATGACCAAACACTTCGGTACCTTCGTCTTTGATACCGCCTTTAGTTCTATAGGCGGAGGCGCAGGTGCTGGGATAGCCCGCTTCAATCGCCCGAAAATGGTCTTGTCCCACAGTCACGATCATATTGAGGAAAGACAGCACGCGCGTCAGCCGGCTAAGGAAGAGCCGATTGCTGCCAGCCGGAAGACTGGGTCTAAATCGAACAGAGAAAGCGACTCGGCAGCAGCTGCTGGTGTAAAATCAGGCGCAGACAGTCATGATCCACCGACAGCTCTCAAAGTAGGGCCCGGCGATTTTTCATTTATTGGACCGCTTCCGGACACGTCCTTCCGCAACCTGACAGCTCCAGTGAGCAGGCTTTCCACTCGCCTGGTCCGACTGCCGTATCGCGAATTTGATGAGGTGCGCCAACTCCGCAAAGATGCCCCGGCCAAAATCGCCAACAGCGACCAGCTCGAGCGATGGTCCAACATCCAGCGGGAATCACTGGTTGTTTATCAAGCGCATGGGCACCAGATTCCCATCATGGTGGAGAAAGGATACGACGCTCAGCTTCGCCTGCTGAGAAGGTTGCATAAACGTGCGGAGCAGCCGACGCCCGCCTTCGATGGGCTTTCAGACGCTGACAAGAAAAGCTTGGAGGCGTCCTTGAGCGGCCCCATGGCAAACAGCCTCGGGCAACAGTTGCTCGGTGAGCGGGCTTCCGCTGAGTTGCCCATAATCAAGGCGCGTGTCGCGCTGGAGAATCATCCCCTGAAGGACCGGCTAATGCCCGAGCATATAGCGCAATTCCTTGACGAGCTTCCCGATCCGCGCTACATACGTTCGATAAAGCTCAGCCCTGACGACGGATATGTGCTTGAGCCCCAATGGTTTAAGGGAGGGAACCCTGTTAGGAGGGCGCTGGCAGCCACTGATCACGGGCGAATGATCTTCTTCAGCAAGTCGAGAGCCAATGATCCCACCGACATACGACATGAGTGGTTCCATGCCGTTGATGACCGGGCTCCTATCATCTACTATTCTCTGGCAGACAAGCTTGAGGCGTCGAGCAAGCACATCACCTCATATGCAAAAAAGCGCAGTGGGGAAGACATGGCAGAGCACGGCGGCATGGCCCTTCTGGGCGCGGACGGCAATGCGTTCATTGAATGGTCAGGCAACGCGCCCATTCGCATGATGTTGCTGGGCGACGCTCTTAGGAAGGTCATGCAGAGAGCGCAGAACATCCCCCAGGAACTGCGCAGTCGGCACTGGGATAGATTTCAGCAACGCGTGGACTTCATTGAAAGCCATGTAAAGCCGGTCGCTCTTTTCCGCCTGATCGATCACCTGACGACAGGCAGCCGTGAGGAAAAAGCCAGCGCTATCACCCTGCTCGCCCAGTTCGGCGGTAAAGAGCACATTCGCTTCCTGGAGAAAGCAGCCGCAAAAGCAACTGTCGACGCAGAGCTTAGAAAGCAGGCTGTGAGCGCTGCCATGCATTTGTCGTCAGGGGGCAGCTACGGAAAAGAACTGGACTATCTGACGTCTCTTTCACGCTCAGACAATCAGCATCTGGCAACCGCAGCCCGGGATGTACTGCTTGAGCGCTATCCGCACCGAGGCCCAGCGATTTTGCAGGAAATCGACGCTTCCTGATCCGCACAGGCGGGACGTCCTTTACGCTG
>DATNRC010000458.1:0-3704 GCA_036703705.1 Candidatus Obscuribacterales bacterium | reverse complement strand
GAAGTTTAAGCGCTTCGACGATCAGCTCGACTGGCTGTCCGGCATGAAGAGCGATGATGATTTCTTGAACAAGCTCACGCTGGAAGTCGACCGCCACTGCGAACGCACATTCGATACGCCCAGACGCGAGCTTTTGACAGTCAAAATCTTTCGCCGCTCCGTATCAGGATTCAAGGAGCGGCTGTCGTCGGCGACAACGCGCATTATGGAGCCGCGCAAGGAGATTGCTTCCTTGAAGTCACGAACCGCATCGCGCATCAAGCGCCTAAAGGACAAAACCAAATCCGCCACCAGCTATGTGGCCGCGCGCACATTTACCGATCATGCAAGAAAGTTGTTCCATCAAAATCTTTCAGCGCTCATCGGTGATTCTTTCAACTATTTCGCGCGGCGCGGCAGCAACCGTGAGCCGGGACCAATCGCTGCCTTAGTCAAAGAGGCAATTGAGCTTGCCGAAAGGAGACGGGACCTCAAGCGTGATCCCAGACTCATCGTCGTTGCCCACAGCATGGGGGGGAACATATTATGCGATCTGGTGTCATCGTTTGACCTTAACGCCAGGATAGATGTTCTTGTTACAGTCGGCTCGCAATTTCCGCTTTTCGCTGATCTCAATATGTTTCCCGGCCTTGATTCGGCGCGAAGACCAATCAAGAAGCCGGAAAAGGTCGGCAAATGGATAAACATTTTCGACAGCAACGATCTGCTCGGTTATGCCGCCACACCTCTTTTTGAGGACATCATCGACGTTGAGTTCGGCAGCGGACGGCTGGGCGTCGCCACGCACACTGATTACTTCCTCTGGCTCTCGTTTTATGAGCGCCTGGCAAGGGTCGTGCAGGAGCAAGGCAGCCTGGTTGAATCCGGCGCGTGAGAGCGTCCTTCCGTTCTGGAGATCAGGGAAAATGGTGGGCAGCCCGGTTAAAGCGCGGCTCTTCATTGGTACGATGAGGGAGTGGTTGGAATGGCCTGTCCAGCGTGGAAACGTTTTCCGTTAAGGAGGGTGATAGCAAGAGCGGCTAGCCTGGTTGAAGCTTGCGCGTAAAGCGGCGCAGTTTGGCAAAGCGCGGCTCGCGTTTTGGTGCTGGCACCACATCTAGTGTCAAGAGCTTATTGACGACGTCGTAGGCGGCATTCGGGCGCGCTAAAAGCTGCACCTTTTCCTGCATTTGCCGGAAGCGGACGCTGTCATCGAGCAGCTGATCGATTTTGAAGGCAAGAACAGGCAAATTATTGCAACGAATGGCGGCGCCTTCTTCCAGGAGGTGATCGGAGTTGCGCTCCTCTTGCCCGGGAATTGGATTGACGACAACCATCACAAGACCGGCGGCCAGTGCCTCGGAGGTGGTCAAACCGCCCGGTTTGCCGACGAGGATATCGGAAGCGGCCATGTAGAAGTGAATTTCCGAAGTGTAACCGACAATCATCAGCGACAGATGGTGATCGGGCGGCAGAGTGCGGGCCGTTTGCGTCAGGCGAGCCTTCAATTTGTCGTTGCGCCCGCAAATGACGATTATCTGCGCCGGATGTTTAAGCTCGAGGAGTGAAAGCAGAAGATTATTGATTGGTCCTACGCCAAAACCACCAGTGGAGAGCAAAATCGTTGTCTTGTTTGGATCCAGGCCAAACATCTTGCGTGCTTCCTGCTTTGACGGCAAACGGGTAAACGCAGGATCGATAGGAATTCCTGTTCTTGTAATTCTCGATTCCGGAATCCCGAGCTTGGACAGGTGAATCTTTGTTTCATCAAGGGCGACAAAGTAATGCTCGAAGTAGTGGCACAGCCACATGGCATGCACATCGAAATCCGTAACCACGATTGCTTGCGGGCTGTTGAGATGCTCTTTGGCTTTGAGCCAGGAAATGATCTCGCAGGGGAGGAAATGAGTACAGACCGATATATCGGGTTGGTACTTCTGAAGCATCTTGATGAAGGGCCGCGTATTCAATTTGTCAAAAGCGAGCCTTCTTTTTTCAGCCTGCCAGGGTCGATCGGCTTTGTCATAGAGCCAGCCGAGAACCTCCGGCATGTGATTGACCATGTCTATATAGGCTCTGGAATAGAAGGTGCGGAAGATCTTGTTTGTGTAGTCCAGAGTGTCGATGTGTTTGACTTCTTTGGCCATGGACAGCTCAAGGAGCGCCTTTTCCAGTGCTTGCCCGGCGCGGACGTGTCCCGCGCCGGAGGATGCAGATAAGATCAGCACTTTGTTAAACATATTTCTGCCGCCCAAACCTTAATTCCAATGCGCCGACTTTCCTAAACGTTGAACTTTTTGGTCGCGTTTTACGTATTACATTTTGAGGGCATTTTTTGCCGACCCCCCCTTTCCGGTTTCTCAAATCGAGGACAAGGCTATGAGACTGAATCCACGGCTGGCTTGGTTCCTTCTGCTCGTCTTTTGCGCTGCGCCTGCCGCCCTGGCAGCTGCGGAAGCTTCCGCCCCTGAAATCATCACGCTTTTGCGGGCAGCCAAAATCGTCAATCCTTCCTACAGGCTGGATGTAGTCACCTCCGGCAGGGAAATTACCGTCATCACCAAGCGTAATCCCAAGGCTACAGACGATGACTGCAAGATCAATGCCGTCTTGATGGGCAAGGCAGTGATGGACGCGCACCCCACAACCATAAGTCGCGTCAAGGTTTTATACGCACCCGAAGGGATGGACGCCGTAGATGAGGTAGTGGTGCGCGCCGGTGACGTCAGATCCTATGACGCAGGCTCGATCACTGAAGACCAACTTCTTTCTTCTCTTGAGCTCAAGAGAATCGCCGGTGCGAACCTGGGCGGAGCGTCAGGCGCGGATAAAGTTGCCGATGCTGTGGCGTCCGGACCATTCGAGGAGCGCCGGCTCACACTCCTGCTTCGGATTGAGGACCTGGCGCAGAAGGGTACCGGAGTGGAGCCTTTTCGCAAGCGTTTTAAGGAGATAGAAGATAGAGTGCGGGCGGGCAACAGCAAAGACCTCTCTTCGGCACTGGATGATCTTGCTTCGAAAGTGGGGCAGCAGGAAGAACTGAGGCGTCAGGCCCAAAACGTCGGTGCTGGGCGAGGTGTTTTCGGAGCGCATATCGAGCCCGATCGCAAAGGCGGTGTGGGCTCAGCAGTGCCCGAGACTGGTCCTCTGAAAACCAGCGCGAAAAGCGATACGCGCCAGACGACGCAGGCAACAAAGTTGCGCCCTGAGGACCAGGCAAGCCAGCTTGCGCGGTTCAAACATAAAATGCAGATGCTCAATAATCAGCTCCAGCGCATGCGGGACAACGGCATCGCCACAGGTGATATTGAGGCACGCATGGAGCAATGGCGCCAGTTTCTGAGCAACAACGATTTCGCTCAATCGGAAAAGGGATTCTTAGACATTGTCCAAATGATTGCCGGGCGCCAGAAGAACAATCTGCCGGCCGATCGCAGGCTTATCACCTTGCCTGAAGGAGGGCCGGCAGGCTTAGCACATGGTCCAGCCTCCGCTAATGCTTGGGGCACAAGGTTTCCGCTTAAGAAATTCCGCCAGCGGGAGAACTTAAAGCCGTGACCGGACCAGACGAAAACAAATCGATTCTAAGTGAGGAGCGGGTCATCGCAGGCCCGACGGAAGATGTTATGCAAAGCACAATTACGTCACCTGGAAAGCTCGTTGATTCCCTGGTGGGTGAAACTCTCGGCGGGCGCTATGAAATTATCGAGATTCTAGGCAGGGGC
>DATNRC010000457.1:0-13196 GCA_036703705.1 Candidatus Obscuribacterales bacterium | reverse complement strand
CTATGATCAGCTGGCGATGGAGAGCGCTCTTTCCCAATTGCCGGAGACGGAGAATGTGTGGTGGTCGCGTCTTATCAGGGGTGGCGTAAGCGGCGCCGTGCAACTGCCCGTCTATGCGGCTGCCGGTCTTGCCGGTCCGGCAGGACCGATCTACGCCACAGCGATTCAAAACGCTCATCTGCCCATCGAGCAGTGTCTCGCCCAGTCGCTTGCCACAGCAGTCGCGATGCCTCTTTCAGTAGCCACCCGCGGTTATGTAGGCAATCTCAAGATCGCAGGTGTTCAGCGCTTGATTGCGGAGCAGGCATTGCCGCGGCTCGCTGGTGGAGCAGGCAATGCGGCCGGACAGCTGATCAATGGTGAGGCAGACGCCAAGAAACTGACTGAAGCTTTTGTGCTTGGGATGGTGATGGAAGGAAAGCAAAAGAGCGGCCAGGGCGTCGCCACCAAAAGCAGTGGCGCCATTCACGAAAGGGCAGGCACCGAGTTGCGTTCGGTCATTATGAAAGTTGAAGGGCAGGAGCGATACATGGCGGTGGTGCGCAACGGGTCCGAGACTAAGCTTGTTGAATTGCCCCGGGATCATCAATTTGTGCGCAATTGGAAAAACATGAGGCTTGCCCTGCAGACTGTGAGCCAACATCAGTTTGACGCAGCATTGCATGAAACACGAGGCACCCTGGAAAAATCGGGATTCGCCCATTTGGAGCAGGCAGGACTCTCCTCAGCCAAGCTGGACGTTTTCGACAAATACATGGCTGCCAGTCATAGAGGCGAATTGATTGCAGGCGACCGCACAGTGGCTTCAAGACTGGGCAAGGTCTTGGCCGGCGAGCCCGCGGCCATGCTGGTCAAAGACGTCAACCAGCGCATGGCACAATTCGATCAAGATTACTCGGCGCGCGTGAAAGAGCTGAATGAACTAAAGGGGCTGGCCGAGACATCGGGGACAACGGCGGATAGCGCAAGATTTGAAGAAGCTGCCGATGAGATTAAAGCAAAACTCGGTTCGCGCGTGAAATCCATACAGGAGTCGCTCGATCAGTTCTCAGCGCTGGCTGGTTTGCCCAATGTAAAGGTTGAGCTTGCTGTGACCGAGCGGGGAACGGCCGGGGCCTATATGCATGGTGATGGCAAGATCGTCATCCCATTTAAATCGCTCGCTGCTGCTGCGCCACAGGATGTGGGCTCAATTGCTTTTCACGAGCTCGTTCATTTCAAGCAAGATGTTGACGCTGTGCGTCTTGCGGTTTCCGAATGCATGAAGGAAAAGGGACTTAAAGAAGCAAAAAGCGTTGCCCGGGACGACATTAAGGCCAAATATCAAAAGCTTGTCGGCAGCCAACTCTCAGACGAGCTTCTGTCCAAGGTTATCGAACGACCGGAGCAATTAAGAGTACTGTCGCCAAAAGAAACATTGGAATTGAAAAGAATTGCCGACTCAATGCGCCACGGTGCGGCTCGCATAGAATTTCAGCGCTGGGCGTCGGACATTTACCAGAATTTCTCTCAGAATCACAAACGCTTGGCGAAACTTCAACCGGAGGAAGCGGTCAAAACTTTCTTTAAAATTAGCGACAACCTTACCGATGAGGAGTTCAAAGCTCTCTTTGGCAGAGAAGCCCTGCCGCCAAAGCTAGCTGAGAATCTCAAGGACTGGCAGACGAAGCAATCAAAAGCCGGCTTTATGGTCAAAGACCTGTCTCAAACACATGACGAGCTGATGAAGTGGCTTACAAGACGGCAGGCGCAAGTAGACAGGACTCTGGCCAAGACTGATCTTAGATATGGAAAAGCCCAGCACGAGGCAGAGGCCTATGCCGCCGAGAATCTGGCCGGTGCACGCGCCAGTGGTCATGAGAATGTGGGCGAGGCGTTCACAAACCAATTGCTTCAGGCGAAAGTTGAGAGCATAGAGTTTCACAAGGCAAGTCCATTTGAAGATGCGGCGGCGCTTAACAATGCCGACAGCTACACTCGCCTGATCAACTGTGTTCCATGCGTGGCCGCCCTTTTCAGGACTCTTCAGACGGGCATTCTGGTGAGAGCAACGGATATAAAAAAAACGGTAAGCAATGGCGAGTTTCCCAAAGGCAAAGCAGTGGGCTTTCTGGAGCAGCAGCTGGGCATCAAATTCAGCCACTTCAAGCCCGACGCAGGCAATCCACAGAACCTCATGCAGCAGCTTCCCGAGGGGCACTATGCCTTAGTTCTAAACAGCCTGCCTGGTCGCCCGGACGATGGTCATGTTGTGTACGCGCGAAAAAAAGGCGACACACTGTCTGTCTACGATCCTCAAGGCAATTTCTTCTATGGCAGCCGGCAGCTGCTTACCCTTCTTACCATGAAGCCTGATTTTTTCAAGGCTGAAGCACAAGAAGGGAGTCTCAGAAACATCGATTCTCTGATTCCACGCGAAGCGAAGCATTCAATGGCCGTACTGTCCGAGGCTCAAGTGCCGTTTGATCTCGATGCCCAAAAGCAAGCGCCGCCTCTTGACGCGCAGGCTATGCATGCCGAAAGAAAGGCTGCCATCGATGAAGCTGTCAAAACCGGCCGCCTGATAGAAATGCCGGACGATGAGAGAGCATTCCTCGCTTCGTTGTGGCTTGCGTCGCGCCAAGAGTCCATTGATCAATTTGTCGCTTTCATGAAAAGAAAGCCCAATCTGGCACATTTCCTCAAGGACAAGGAAGATCCGGAATCAGCAGCCGAGAAGCAAAGAATGTCCAGGAGCGACAAAGAGTTGAATTCGAAGCTGTCGGCAAAGCTGGATTCGCCAAACGACTCCTTTCCCGGAGCAAGAGATTTGGTGTCCGATCAGATCGCCGAGGAGGTAGTGGCAAAATCGTGCAGCGATATGGAGAGAAGTTGGCATCCATACAAAGTGTTTCATGCTGAAGAAAGGGCGCTCCTTTCAACGGCGCTCTCTGCCGAATTGAAACACCTGATCAGAGGCTCCAAAGTCGACAGGCCGCGCCTTGATCAGATAACGCACGGCATCATCAACAATCGCGGCATTGCCGAGCAGCTGTCCAATCACATCGAGCAGAACATGAACGCCGGACTGGCGAACTACCGGCGTCGCTACAATATGAAAGGCGGATTCGAGGAAGCTAAAGGAAAGAGAGAACACGAGCCTGCCTTCGACTTCTCCTCGCCGGCTAATTTCGATCGCGCAGTCAAATTCGGAAAAGATGCGGTTAATGCGGCGCTAAGCGAGATGCTCAAGGCTGCTCCAGGCTCAGTGTCTGAATACCAGGCAAGAAGAGTGGCATCAATGCTCACGCATAACCTGATCACAGCCAGGGGCCGGCTGCGCTCCGATCAGATCTTGAGCACAGTGCGCAGCGAAATTGCCGACGCGCGCGCCGCCAATGCGTTTGCCCGCGCAATCGAGATTGAGATCCCCCGCCAAATGGAGCGATTGCGCGCAGAACAGGCCGCCGCGCATCGTCCGCCTCTACGCTCGCGGGCTGTCCCTGAGGGAGCGTCCTTGGATGGAGCGGAACACCGCGACTATGAGAAAGTTGTGCTCTCCCTGCCAGAGATGAGCGTTCGCCTCGAATATCATAGAGGGTTCTATTATCCACTGCGCAGCGACGCCTATCGCGCTGATTGCAGCTCACCAATCAAAGTGCACGTTGATATCACCGATGGTTACGACTTACGGCGCGTGCAAGAGGCACTCATCCCTCTGCTGATGAGAGATCCAGAGCTCAAGTCGCTGGTGGGCGAATGGAAAACGCTCAATCCACGCTATTTTGAGCGACCAGACCCCTCGATTGGCAAAGGTCAACTGGCCAAGGGATTCACTATCTACACTGACCGGCCGGAAAAGAGCATGCGCATTGCCCAGCGGCTCGATGATGTTTTGCGAAGAGCCGGACTGGGGCTTGACGAGCAATGCGACTCGGGCAATGTCGGCTGGCCGCTTGCAGGCAGCAATCGCGTCACGTTGATCCGAGATGTCTTTCATCGATCGGCAGAATCCAAGCGCAATCAGCCTCTGGCCTTGCTGGGCTCCACCTTGCAGGCAAAAATCGAGTCGCACTTCGGCAATCGCAGGCTCAATGACAATGAGCTTCGCGCCGTCGAGCACTATGCCGGCATCGAGTCCGGCACGCTGCGCTATGACAGCGACGGTTGCCTGGCATTGCGGTGCTCCCGGGAAAGCGATGACGGCTATCATGGCGGTGTTTACGTCACCGAAGGCGGCGCTGAGACGACTTTTGGGCATATGACCGACAGACCTGCTATGTACAGTTTGTTTGCCACATTCGGCCTCGACCCGGCTACGAAGAGGCCCATCCGAAAGAAATAGCGGCACCCCCTTTAAGGTGAAAGAGGAAAGAAACGATGTCAACGACCTTAGAAAGCATTTCATGCGCACTGCCTCCGCCTTTCGATGATCTGACGGCAGGCAAGACAATTCCCATAGCCAGTGCCGGTATTCGCAGCGGTATTCCGTACCTGCAGCTCATGCATGCTCGCTTCAACGCCGAATTCGCCGTCAACTTCTTGTTCTCCCACAATGGTGAGACGTTCGCCCTCCTGACGCCTGAGTACGGACGTTTTGATCCCGATGAAGCTCATCGTCCCGAAACTCTGGTGGCCTTGGAACGGGGCTCGCACGCACGGCTTTTGGATGAACGCCAATGGCAAGACCTGAAATTGCGTCTTGGTGAGGAGATTGACGAAGCGGACAAACTTGCGGGCAGGGAATGGAATGCTCTTAGAGCCCAGCGATTCGACGCCGCTTTCTCGAAGAAGGTCAAGCACCAATCCGCTTGAGCCATAAGGCAGCATTTTTGGTTGCGCCAGCTCGCGAAGCACGTTCTTACGGCTTACTACTAATTTGACTCTCATTTTTCCCGTCCACGGGAGTAACAAGGGTAGAAACGCGGTTGCATCACTGGTGCCGCCATAGGCTGGAAGAGTACAGTCAAATTTGTTTCTTCTCTAGACTTTCCCCTGGGCAAAAAACCCGCAACTTCCCTTCGAGCAAGCTTGTCACTATTTTATATTAGAAGCTAGAGAAGTTACTTCTAAACAGCAGTACTATAGCCATTCTTCAGTACCGCCGCGAGGCACGACCATGAAAAAGCAAAAGCACGGAAGAAACCCACAACCAGCCGAACAAGCGCCTGTAACTTGCCGGAAACATAGGCAGGGAGCCATTCTTGGCACAGCGGCTGTGACATTGATCGTCGCTGGAATCGGTGCTTATGCGGCTAACGCTGTTCTTCAAGGACATGTTACAAAGACTCAGCGCGCCAAGAATTTTGCTCAATCGGCTCAATCTTCGAAGAAGGACACCTCTACTCAAGTAGTCCGATTGACTTCCATTGGTCCGAATTCAAACTCGGACCTCACGGACCAGTACGGAATACCTGCGAACTCTCATGTACTAGCTGGCGCGCTCAGAGACAACGAGGCTGCTGCTGCCGCAAAGGAGTCGTCAGATCGAGACGAAGCGCTTAGACATGGCTTCTGGCGTGAAGGGGATGACCCCATCAAGGCTGTCATGTACGGCTACGTTCCGCCGGGATGGACGCAAGAGCGAGCCGCCATGGAATACCGAAACCTTCCACATCTGCCAAAAATGCAGGGGCCGACGACGGCTGAAGATGTTCCTAGAATGGCAGGAGAGCCTTTGGATCCAGCGGGCGGGTTGCCCAGCGGCATGACGCCGGCTGCAATTGCGGCGCAAAACCAACAGCTGGCGGAAAGTGCGATTCGGGCGCGCATGGGGCCTCAGTATCTATCGCCACTGCACCGAGGGCACAATGTTGTTCGTGAGAGTGCTAACTCGGGCACCATTCAGTCTGAATACAGCTACGATCCGTGGGGCAATCAGACGAAAATCAGTGGGACCGGCCCAGATTCTGATTTTGGCTATGCAGGTATGTACGTGCATCAGCGTAGCGGATTGAATCTCACAAAATATCGTGCCTATAGTCCATCTCTCGGGCGCTGGCTCAATCGTGACCCAATCGACGATCCTGCTTTTGGCATGATGCCATCGAGTCCCGAGCCTGGCGATCCTAAAGTAAATGAGATGGATTCCACATGGCCAGCCAGTCAGCTGGCGGCGCTAGTACAACTCGGTCAAGGATTCGGAAGTAATCTGTACGCTTATGTGCACAACAATCCCATCAGTCTTACTGATCCTTTGGGACTTAGGGAGCACTATGATACGCCAGTACCCTGTCCCGTCTGCTGCATGAAACAAGGACAACCGCCGGTGCCCCCAGGCCCGGCCGGGTGCACTTTTAGACGTTCTAAAGAGTGGGACCCGATGAAAAAACAATGGTACTGGGCACTTTTTACGTGGATACCAGTGCACGCCCAGGAGCCCCTAATGTCTGGACGGCACTCCCTCAGTACGGAGGCGGTTGCTATTGGTCAGGCCCAACATAAGTTCGATGAAAAGCGTCCTGACATTGCTATATGTTGTTCTTGGTGGGTTGGCATTGTTTGCAGCCCCTGCTGCCGCCAGTCTGGAAACAATGGATAGGCTTGCTAAAGAGGGGCGCTTTCACGAAATTGTTGATCGTTGTGGTTTAGCGATTAGAGCAAATCCACATGATGCCGAGGCCTACTGTATGCAGGGCTGGGCCAAGAGCCACTTGCCACAGTATCAACATGGTCTCGACGATCTAAACAAAGCATTGCAATTGCGACCAGCCTACACGCGGGCGCACAAATACCGGGCATTGGAATATATCCACCTTGGACAATTTGAAAAGAGCCTAGCCGACCTGGATGCTGCCATAAGACTACAGCCCCGCTCCGACCCGGAACTATACTACCTGCGCGCTTGGGTGCACAGCAACTACTTGCGAGATTACAAAGGTGCACTTGACGATCTCAACACAGTAATTCATGTCAATCCCAAGGATGCTGACGCCTACGACGAGCGCGGCTGGCTTTATCAAAAGATGGTAGAGCCTCAGAAGGAAATTGCCGATTACAATACCGCCTTGAGCTTAAGTCCGGATGATGGCTACATTTACATTGACCGAGCTCACGCCTATGGAAGGTTGAAACAATACCAAAAAGCCAAGGAGGACATCGATAAAGCAGCAAGGCTCATCCCGAATGAGCCCTCAATCTTTATCAATCTAGCTTGGCTTCGTGACCTTACGGGAGACCGCCAGCAAGCTGTCTCTGACATGCGCCAGGCATTATGGGCTCGCAGGAAGAACTCTCTTAACTATGTTGATTTCACTTCGATACACCAGCTACTAAGTTCCTATCGTCGCTCATTTTTTGACTCCGACAAAGTTGTGAATCTGCTACCACAAGATTGGGCGGGCATTTTCAACAGGGCTCTCGCACGCGAGAGCCTTGGAGAATATCAACGCGCTATTGACGATCTCGATGCGGTAATGCGGCTTGGCGGTCCTGCTGAGGAAGTGTACAGACAGCGCGCTGAAATTCAGAGAAAACGTGGTGCGCAGAGCGCTAGATGAAGTATGACCATGCACATTGAATGGATGTAGATGAGCACAATGATTGGACGAATGATCGTGAACAAAAGCAGAAAGCTTGAACTCTCTCGAAACTGCGAGTTCTTGGTCGCCCTGCTGATTGCATCCACGACTCTAATGCCGTGTGTCGCTTCTGATTCGCAGATTCAAGGCTTCCAGTACATGAATGCGAAAGACTTTGCTAGGGCTCTTGAATGTTACACAGAGGCTCTTAAGGCGCACCCGCCTAATAGCTGGCAAATACTTGTAAACATGGGCAGATGCCATTCCGAACTTGGACAGTACGATGCAGCCATCAAGGACTACCAGAAATCCATCGAGCTTGGTGGTTTGCACGCTACGCAGTGTGTCAATTTGTCAGCCGTCTATCAGAAGATTGGTGACAATAAGCGTGGACTCAATTGGCTCAACCTGGCTTGCCGTATTGATCCCGAGATTGCCAACGACCCGACCGTCTTAGGAAACATTCGCAGATTGCAAAATCCACTCAGCAATCCTTCGGGCTCTCAAACAGCCTCGGATTATATGTCTGGACTTCAAAGAGTTTTGCGATGGCCTAAGGATGCCATGCCGATTAACGTTTTTGTCCGGCAAAATCCGCAGGTACCAGATATTGCATCGGAACTTACTGAGGTTCTTCGTGCCTCTCTCGATCAGTGGTGCAGCGCCTCGGGCAATGCACTCTCTTATAAGTTTGTTGATAAATTGGATTCTGCAAATTTGGTTTGCGACTACACGGACAGACCCGAACAGGTCAGACCCGATCATCAACAGGGAGTCGAGGGAACTGCCGAAACCCAATGGCGGCTGAAAGACAAGAGTATGGAATGGGTCAATATCGTAATTCTCGTCAGTGACGGTCCTGGTCGACCATTCAGAAACAGAGAAGCCCTTACCAAGCTGTGCTTGCACGAGCTTGGGCACGCATTGGGTATGCGCGGTCATTCGCCAAACAACCGCGACGTGATGTTCTTCAGTACTGCCATTCCCACAATGTCAGGTGTGCTCAGCCAACGTGACAAGAACACGATCAAGCGCATTTATCAGGGCTATCCGGTTGCCAAACAGATTAGCGCCCGATGAATCACGATCAGGGACGGTGCCATCAGGCGGGTCCTTCTGGCGTCAGAGCCAAGATCGCCAAAGTTCCTACTTTTAAATTGGTAACGGAAGGCAACAGTTTTTGAAAACGAACTTTGGGCGTTTCCAGGTCTAAGGTATTCTCCTTTTGTCCATAAAGTTCCTACTCTGTATATTCTAGGAACTTACTGAGACATTCCGCTGACCGAAAGAGAGAGCAAATGAAACGCGATTGGGAAATCTCTGAACTGCAGGAACACTGGACACTCCAGCCAGGTGAACTAGCGCTGCTGTCGAACAAGAATGATGAAAGGCGTTATCGATAAGGACGATCGGGAACTGGTGTTCAACGTTGACGAAACTGGCAAGAAATCCGTTGATGAAAACAAGTACCGGGTACTCCTTCTCAGAAGCCTGCACAAGCGCACCAAAACTAAAGAAGCATGGGTGCCTGGCGCCAATAAGTTCAGGAATCCAGATGAAGATCTGCCTGCCGATTTTGAAGAAAAACGGTCACAGTACTACGCGGATTTAGAACTGCCAACAAAACCAGACGAGCTTGTCAGCCGGCTCCAGGCTGAGATGGTGGGAGCTTTGACAGAACTCAACGAGACGATCAAAGCAAACGATCAAGTAAAGATAACGCCCACCGGCAAGATCAAGCTGACTCCATTAAAGCCTCAAATCACGCCAGCCAATCTCGAAAAGCTTGGCGATGAGCTGGAGTCACGCTGGCCTCAGACAACCATACTTGACGTTTTCAAAGAAGCTGAACTTAGAGTAGGTTTCACCGATGAGTTCTATAGCGTCGGAACGCGTGAGGTTTTAGACCGTGACACCATAAGAAAGAGATTGGTCATTGCTCTTCATGCAATCGGCACTAACGCTGGTCTTAAGAGAGCGCGCGCCGATCAGAAATACGCAGATCTGAAATATATAACGCGTCGATATGTCACCCGTGACGCGGTTCGCAATGCGATCCGGCGAGTCGTCAATGACATATTCAAAGTCCGACAAACTCATATTTGGGGCGAGGGCACAACTTCTTGCGCTGCTGACTCGAAGAAATTTGGCTCATGGGATCAGAATCTTATGACCGAGTGGCACACTAGATACGGTGGCAGGGGTGTCATGATCTACTGGCATGTCGAGCGAAAATCTACGTGCATTTATTCACAGCTCAAACGATGTTCTTCCTCAGAGGTTGGCGCGATGATTGAAGGTGTGCTCCATCATTGCACCAGCATGCAGGTTGATAAGGCGTATACAGACAGCCATGGGCAGAGTGAGATAGCATTTGCATTCTCTTTTCTTCTGGGGTTTGAACTGCTGCCGCGACTCAAAGGAATTCGAAAAGAAAAACTCAACAGTCCTGGACCCGGGATGGCCGGCAACTATCCGAATCTGCAGCCGATTATGGACAAGGCCATCAATTGGCAGTTGATTAAAGAGCAGTACGATGAAATGGTCAAATGTGCAGTGGCGATAAAGACCCGAACCGCTGACGCAGAAGCAATCCTGAGACGTTTCACCAAAGATAATTTGAGCCATCCGACATACAAAGCTTTCTTAGAACTCGGCCGCGCTCTCAAAACTGTTTTCCTGTGCCGCTATGTTCATTCCGAAGCGCTGCGCCGGGAAATCCACGAAGGACTCAATGTCATTGAGAACTGGAACAGCGTAAACAGCTTCATTCACTTCGGGCAGCAAAGCAAAATTGTATCCAACAACTTGGAAGACCAAGAGCTGTCAATGCTTTGCATGCATTTGTTGCAGGTCTCGCTCATTTACATCAACACGCTGATGCTCCAAGAAGTCCTCGGTGAATCGTCTTGGTCAGATCGCATGACACCTGAAGATTGGCGCGGTTTGACGCCACTCGGATATGCCCATGTCACCTACGGGCATTTCGCTTGCGATATGAACCAGCGCATTCAGCTCACAGCCGCATAAGGAGAGCAAGGTGACCAGAACAAATCCACAAAAAAAGGCAAAAGAGCTGGCAAAGCTGCTTCGTAATGAGCGGCCCGACTACCACTACTTGAAGGCTGTCTTTCGACATCTTAGAGCGGAACTCAATGTATCAGTGATTTCGAAAGCAAAGTCCCTGCCTGACATTCCGACGGAAGATGAACTAAAACGCTACTATGAGATCGTCTGGACCGGTCAAAACACTCAGGATCTTTTGATCATCAAGACTCTGATGTACACTGGCGCTCGCGTTACTGAGTTGGTAAACATGAAGCTTGCCAATGTTGATTTCAAACGCTGCCAAATCCGCATCGAAGTGGGCAAAGGCGGCAAGGGTAGGATGGTTCCGTTCCCCAAGTCGTTTAAGGAAATCCTCAGCATGCACGTCAAAGACATGAAGGTCTGCGGCGCGACACATCTATTTGAATCATCCTGGAAGAAACAATATACCGATCGCGGCATCCGAAAAATCCTTCAGAAATACGCAACGGCTGCCGGTCTTGAAAAGACCATGTCGCCGCATAAGCTGCGTCATTTCCTTTTCACATGGCTAAAAAAGCAAGGGTTGGATGATGCATTGATTCAGCCTTACTCGGGACACGCATCCAGACAGTCTTTGGAGATTTACTCTCGGCTAACTTTGGCTGTAGCACAGGAAGAATACGATCAGGCAATCAAGAAATTCCCAGTATGACTGGGTTTAGCCTTGCTTTTCGACTTTGCCCCTGGTGACAGCTTCGCTATCTCCGAGCCTTTTGGGGTCTTTTGCTATCCGTGATTTTCCTCGGCGAGAGCATATCGGCTTTGCAGATTGTCGCGCTGGTATTGCTCGTTCCGTCGCTCGCCGTCCTCATGCTCGACCAGCACTCTCATGAACACGAGCATGAAGCAATGGAGCACACTCACACCCATACTCACGATGACGGGCATCACGAGCACACGCACCCCGGCCTTACTCCAGCTCACAAGCATGCGCACATGCACTCCCACGCGCCAAAGCGGCATGCCCACCCGCACTGGCCCGATCTGCACCACAGGCACGACCACGGCCCCAACTAATATGAGCGCGGAGAGTAGCACGGAAAGGACGTTCGTGAGAGCGCCCTTTCTGTGCTCGCTCCATGCTCAGCGTCGGTTACGGCGACAAGTCTGATGTGGAGCCGAATTGGCATAAGAGAGCCCGTGCCTTTGTGCAAAAAAAGATGTTATACCATTGCATTTAGTTAAGGGCAAACGCCGGGACACTCCCCGCTCCCAGAGTTGGAGTTTGATCGACTAGCAGCTTCCAGTGAGGCGCAACGAGATCAATGGCGAGGAAGTCCTGGGCTCGTTCAGCCCATGAAGCTGATCCGCTTTCAGCTTTGATTGGCGATCCGGCGAAACGTGGGCAATGCAGATGTATGCTAAAAACCGTGCTGCCACAGTGAGCGGCAACGCCAATTGATCAGCTGATTACCTCACCGCGTAAGACTCTCCGGCGTTTTTGCTAAGACTGAACAGCTGGCTGGTAATTGTCTGCCCACACAGTTAGATTTAAATCACATCTCAATTCGCTCGCTTCCTGGTCAGGCTGCCACAAAAGCAAGAATAATCGTTTAAGCCGAACCTTCTCGACAGCGCATCACGCTGCCGGCATGTTTAGCGAACGTCTTTCGGAAAAACAGGACACTGCCCCTGGTAGCGTCCTTGCGCATGAATGCCTTAACTAAATGGGCTTGCCCCTAAAGCAAACTCAATTTCCAGAAAGGGAATATGAAACAGACACACCTCGAACAAATGCAGAAGCTCCTCGAGCGCGGCTATAATGCCGCCAAACGTTATGCCGAGGCAAGGCAGTCTTCCATCTTCGCCGCATTCCATAACGCCGGCCTCATCGGCGAGTACTGGCGTGCACAGATTCTCGAGCGATTAATCGCTGAAGCGGAAGAATGCGTGAGCGCCACCATCGACAAGCCCCACTCGCTTAGTATGGACCACCTCAACCTTTATTCGAGCGGCGACAGATTGCGCCAGGCAACTGAAGTCGTTTATTGGCGCTCCTACGCCCTGGATAATGCCAGTCTTTTGACATCCAAAATCGAGGAGCTGCGGCAACGGCGCCTGCGTGTCGAGGGCGTTGAAACGCCAGCAGCCAATCTCGAAAGCTCCATTCTTGAAGCGCGCGTGGACAGCCTCAATCACAGCTGGCGGCAAGAGGGCGTAACCGATGCTTTGCTTCCGGAGCTGGTCAAAGAGCTGAATTCCCGCGGCATGACAGTGGAAGCTCTGGACGGGGACATTACCTGGCTTCGCGCCATCAACCGCTTGACCGCGGCAGTCGAAGAGTACGAGTCATTGGTTGAGCACTATGCAGAGAAGGTGACAGCACTTCGTCAGGCACTCGATAGCAACAAACAGTAAATCGGCAAAACGGCAAGCATTCGATAAGGCAGAGCGCCAACAGCAAAAAGGCAAAACGGCAGCAACGCTAACCCCCGAGCCGGCTGGCAGCGGCAGAGAGGCACCATGTTGTCGCGCGCAGCGAAAGTTTGCCGCCGGGCGGACGCGTTTTGTTGCCGGTAGCAGGCTGAATATCTGGCAGGGCGATGCGTAAACGATACCATCGCCCTGCCGGATTTCTGCCTCTTTTTCTCATTTCATCTGCCTTTT
>DATNRC010000456.1:0-3045 GCA_036703705.1 Candidatus Obscuribacterales bacterium | reverse complement strand
GCCGTCTTTGGCCCACTCTATATCCATCGGCGTCGGTCTGCCGTGAATTTTGGAATAATGTTCCTCAATCAAGCATGCCCATCGGCTGAGGAGCAATACCTCTTCATCGGTCAAGCTGAGTTGCTCGCGCTCCTCAGGAGGAACATTGACGTTTACTGTTGTCCTGCTCCCGTGTCCCGTGTAGACGAGGCGGTATTGCTTGTTGCCGGTTTTTTTCTTCAATATGGGCTTGAAGCCTGTTTTCAGCGTTGGCTTGAAGACAAGGAATTCATCCGGATCGACGCGACCGCCGACGACATTTTCGCCCAGTCCGTAAGCGGATGTGATGAGGACGACATCTTTGAAACCGCTTTCGGTATCAAGGGTGAAGATGACGCCGGCACTTGCGAGATCGGAGCGCACCATTTTCTGCACGCCCACGGAGAGGCGCACGGACATCTGATCGAAACCCTTGTCGATGCGGTATGAAATCGCCCGTTCTGTAAAGAGCGAAGCGAAGCAATTCAAGCAAGCTTCAAGAAGCGCGCCTTCACCACGAATGTTCAAGAAGGACTCCTGCTGTCCGGCAAAGGAGGCTTCGGGCAGATCTTCGGCGGTAGCGCTCGATCGCACGGCAACATCAGGATTGGGACCGTATTTGAATCCCAATTGCTGGTAAGAAAGGCGTATTTCTTCCTGGATTTCCGCAGGCAAGCCTGCTCTTTTTATCAGGCTCCGCGCCTCCTGCGCCTTCAAATTAAGCTGGCCGACGTCTTCTTTGTCTATGTCGCCGAAAAGCTTTCGCAAAGCGTCAGCCACGCCGTGGGAGTCGAGAAGAGCGGTATAGGCATCGGCAGTAATTGCAAAGCCATCCGGTATATTTATGTCCTTTTCCGTGAGGCTTCTTGTCAGCTCCCCCAGGGACGCGTTTTTCCCGCCCACAAGAGAAACGTCCTGGAGCGTAAGATCTTTGAACCAGCGAATGTATTTGCTCATAACGCCTCACGAAGTCAGGTCCAAGTTAAATCCTGACGCACATCGCGGGCTGTTACATCGTTCGGGATTAGTATTGGCGCAACATCCGCCGCACGGACGGTTGGGGGAGGTGAGCGTCTTAGAAGCAAGCTGATTTCGGCTGCCTGCTCATCCTTTTGGATGAGGATCAGTTATATACCAATGACTATTGACTAGAGAAGGCGAAGGGCTTCAGGAGTGTTGCCGGACGTTTGAGCCTGCGAAATTCCCTGTGACTTTTTGATGAGAGCGTCAAGATCGCGGCGGGCAAGAATCCTTTTGCCGATGGTTACAGCACGATCCATAAGGTCGACAGCGCTCGAATAATTGCCTTGCGCGGCATAGAAGACGGCCAGGTCGGATAGGCTCGTCACCAACCGCTCATCTTTGTCGCCAAACTTCTCGGCTTCTTTCAGTGCCAGTGAGAGATGCTTTTCCGCTTCGATGAAACACTGAGTCTGGAAAGCTCGCTTTCCGAGTTTTCGCAAGGCTTCCCATTGTTTGGGGTTAATAGTAATTGCTCGTCTGTCTTCAGGACAACGCATGTTCATGGATTCCCCTCCGCCCTGATAAGTGCCCAA
The DNA here is from genome assembly GCA_036703705.1 of Candidatus Obscuribacterales bacterium. GTDB lineage: Bacteria > Cyanobacteriota > Vampirovibrionia > Obscuribacterales > Obscuribacteraceae > DATNRC01. The sequence goes on along the minus strand of DATNRC010000456.1, from coordinate 1,471 downwards.
CCGCGCCGGCACTGCCAGAAAGTGCCGCTTCTAAAGATACATTAGCATTTAGGATCTGCAAAAATTCGCGGATGGCAAAAGTTCTTGTAAAAATTGTGTTTGCTCTAGCATGCGTATTCCCACTGTCACAGCGCCTCGAGCATGTCGCGCACATCGATCAGGTGGTTGTTGAAAATTTCCTTGGCAGAGTCCAGCAAAGAAAAGATCGCTGGGTCGCGGCAGCTATAGTAGATGTTGCTTCCTTGTTTGCGGCCCACTACTATGTTTTTTGCTTTCAAAACAGCCAATTGCTGCGAGACGTTTGTAGGTTCGACACCAAGCCTGTTCTTCAGTTCGGTCACCGACAATTCGCCCTCACGAAGGCAATCGAGGATTCGAATTCTAAGTGGATTGGCGAGAGCTTTGAAAAACTCAGCCTTGAACTGAACTAACTCAGTATGTGGCATGTGAGAACCTTCGCATATGCTTATATGTTCATTCTCCTTATGGAGTAAGTCTCTGTCAAGTTCGGTCTGCGCCGGAATTTAACGTGCCTTATGCTACAATAGCATGTGCAAACATTTGCATACGTGCAAGTTCGCATATATGGATAAAAGATAAGGAGACTGAATGCATAAGCTTCAACGGGTGGACACTTCTCAGTCATCGTTTTCAGAAACGCTGGTGTAGCCCGCATGGGATCTCGCTTTTGGGTTATGCTGCTGTCATCATGGCTGGTGCCCGTTCTCTTTATCTTATGGATGGCAGTGGCGCTTGGTGCCTTAGCTTTCGGTAGGCGAACTAACCATTTGTGGTGCTCGCAATTGCTTGGATTCTCTTGCCTTTTGCTTCTCTGGCTTAGTGTTGCCGGGTGGGGACAGGACGTCGTTCTTTACGGTCCCTCGCTTTTCTCACTAGGCACCGCCCCCGTTGCATTGCGGCTCGACAGTCTGGCCTCGGTTTTTCTTGGATTGCTTGCTTGTGTAGCACTGGCGGTGTCCTTCTTCTCCCCCGGTTATCTCGCTCATTTGAACGAGCGAGTCAATGCCGGGCATTATTGGGCGGCACTTTTTATCTTCGTGTTATCCATGACAATGGTTACCTTGAGTGCCAATGCCCTCTCATTCCTTGTCTTCTGGGAGCTCATGTCATTGAGTTCGCTCGCCCTGGTCGCATCCGACCATAAAGCGCACAAGGTGCAAAACGCCGCTCTCATTTATCTGGGCGCCACCAGATGCGCCACCGGCTTTTTGATGGGCGGCTTTCTCTGGATGTATGTGATTTTTCACAGTCTTGATTTCTCGCAGTGGAGTTTTGCCTCACCCTCTCACTGGGCACCGGCCTTGATGATTCTTATTGGTCTTGCCATCAAAGCCGGCATATGGCCTTTCCATATATGGCTTCCCTATGCGCATCCGGCGGCTCCCTCTCCAATCTCTGCTCTCATGAGCGGAGTGATGATTAAAATTGCCCTTTATGCCGTTATCAGGAT
>DATNRC010000455.1:0-14009 GCA_036703705.1 Candidatus Obscuribacterales bacterium | reverse complement strand
TTGGCGTCGAGAGCAAAGAAGGGGAAGGCTCTACTTTCTGGTTCCGCATTCCCAAGGCGAAACAATAATCCGCCCTCTTATTCAGCGGTCCTCAATCATGTAGCCCGCCCCATGTATTGTGCGAATAATGGAGGAGGCATCATCCGGTGAAATTTTCTTGCGCAAAGTGCGCATGGTGGTATATATGGTGTCCACGCTGGAATCAGACTCGCTGTGCCATACCCGGTCCAAAAGAGCTTCAGGGCTGAACACTTCGTTGGTGTGGCGCATCAGGAATTCAAGGAGGGCGAACTCCTTGGGCAGAAGCTGAATGTCGATTCCATTTCTGGTCACGCGGCGGGAAGCCCGATCGAGCTCAATGTCGCGAATCTTGAGCTGATTGGTCTTGGTTGCCTGGGGGCGCCGGAGAAGGGCACGGATGCGCGCGGACAGCTCTTTGAAGTGAAAAGGTTTGGTCAGATAATCGTCTGCGCCCGAGTCCAGGCCTTCTTCCTTCTCGTCTACGGCTCCTTTTCCTGTCAGCATAAGCACAGGCGTCGAGCCGCCCCGGGCGCGAAAATCTTTCAATACCTCCACACCGCTTAACTTCGGTAATGCCCAATCAAGCACAACCACGTCGTATTTGTAAAACTTCAATCGGTCGGAGGCTTCCTGCCCGTCTCGTACCACCTCCACGGCATGTTGCTCGTGCGTGAGCCACTTTTCGACCTGTTCCGACACATCGACGTCATCTTCGACAAGGAGTATTTTGGCCATAAGGAGGTGTCCGCGTAAAAATATCCATTGAGCGGGCAGGCAAGTCTCATTAATATTAGCAGGAAGAATCTGCCATCATTCAATGAGCGAGAAAGATGGTCGCGGGACAGCTTAAGCCAAACGGAGAAACTTTTCATTGCTCGTCAGTCAAACACCTGCTTTGCGCAAGAAGGGCATGCCTTTTGCAGGACTTGCCGTCATAGTCTTTATGCTCGGTGTGGTCTATTCCAATGTCAGCTCTTTCGAGCGCGCGTGCCGTTTGAGGCTCTGGGAAAAATGCAGATTTGACGGTGACAGCGCTTTTATGAGGGCAAAACGCCCGGGCGGCACCGACAACGACTTTGAGACGGCCCGGCGCAAATACGAGGAAGCCTGGAAGCACGCCGGGCATCTTGAAGTTAACAGCTTCCGCCGGGGCGTGAGCCTGGCAAACGTGGCGTCTGTGGATGCAGCATTGAATCGATTGAATGAAGCCAGGAGGGGCTTCGAAGCAGCGCTCAAAGAGTTGGAGCAAGTGCGCTACAGAGACGGCGATGCGGTTTTGCATGAATTGCTGCGGCAAGATATCGCGACCATCAGCAATGATCTTGCCGATGTGCTGATGAGAATGCAATCCTTCCACGACGCTGAGATCCTCTACAGGAAGTCGCTTAAGACGAGCGAGCAACTGATTGCCGCCGGCGGTGAGACAGCCAGCGACAGAACGATCACTGCCGAAGTGGTTGAGTCCCTTGCAGGGTTGGGCAACATTTGCCTTCAGAATCATGACTATAAAAACGCGGAGGCGTTCTACAAAAAAGCGCTCAAATTGGCTCAGACCACAGTTGTCCCGGCGCCGCTCCTGAATGTTATGCATCAAAATCTTTCCCATGCGCTGCAAAGAATGGGGCGCGATCAAGATATTGGGCTGTTATTGCCCAATGGCGCTTTCGAGAAGTATCTGACGCGAGCGAATTTGGCGCGCGACCAAGGGTGTTGGGAAGAGGCTGAGAAAAACTATCGCATCGCCCTTGCAGAGCTTAGAGGCGTGGAAGATTTGCGCAGTGCTGATACACTTTTCCTTCTCGGCGATGTCTTGTGCGCACAGAAAAAATTTGCTCTTGCGGAGGAGTCCTGGACGAAGGAGCTGTCACTCAGGAGGAGAATGGGAAAAACATATACACGCGAATTAGACCGCAACCTCGCATGTCTTGCAAGACTGCTCATTTTGCAGAATCGCCCTCAAGAAGCCGAACCACTTCTTTTGGAGAGGCTGTCTTACCAGGAAAGCAGCCCGGAGAGAGCTCGTGACCTGGCCGAAGCAAGAAAAACATTGGCGCTCGTCTATCATCGCGCGGGAAAAGATAAGCAGGCTGTTTCTCTTGCTGCCGCGGCTGCCGGTTTTTATCTCGACACTAAGAAACAAAAGTCGGCCTGGGCCAAGCACATGATTGAGTTGGCGGAGGTATTTGCCGATACTGGCGACGTCAAGCAAGCGAAGGCCCTGGCAAAAAAGGCGGTGGAAATTCTCAAGCTGCCAAGATTCGCGAATTTAGAGTCGAGCAAAATCTATATCCGGCGCGCAGGCAAAATCCTGGGGGATTGAAGCAAAATGACATCTCGCCGACAGCGCACAATCATATTTGCTGGATTTCTTTTTGCTTTATCTGCCTTTCTGTATCTTCCAGCCAGTGCAAAAGAGAAAGCATGGCTTTTCAACCAGACCAATCCCTCAAGCCCTTACTCTAAATCTCAAATGGTTATTGCCTGTGCTAATGGTCTCAGACTGAGCGGTTCCAATATCAGGGTATTGATCCCCGCGCCGGACTACAAAGTGAGCATCTTCAACGATGCTACACACCAGTATTTCGAGGCTCCGCTGGACGTCTGGATAAGCAAATACGTCCGCGACTTCGCCAAAACGCACAAACATCTGTCATTATGCGGACGGGGGCGGGTTGCCGGACTCGAGGCCTTAAGATACGAGCTCCGTGCCAGGCAGCCTGGAGGACCAGATAGAGTGCTGCGTGAGATCTGGATTGCCAAAGATCTGGGACTGCCGAAGAAAATACAGGATCTGATGCTTGCTATGGTCGGACTGCCGCCTGATTATGGCGTTCCTCTCAAAGTGACGAGAATCCTTCCCGACAACACGCGCGAGAATGTTGTAAATACCCTTGTTGCCAAAAAGATCGATTTACCTTACGACGCTTTCAAGAAGCCCAGCGGGTATAAAAAGGCGAAGAGTGAGCTGGCTCTCCTTCTTAATTACGGCAAGGAAGACGAAATCGAGCAATTAATGCCGCCGAATTGAATTGGACCGAATTTCGAAAATCTTTTAGACGGACTTGATAAATTGATAAGCGAGTGAGCCAATTTAATCTCTGGCGGCGCGCCGATATCGGGTGGAATTTTCTCTATGGCTTCAGACGAACGCCTAAAAGACGATCAGACCGAAGGGATACAGATGTCAACGACCACAGAAGGAGACTTCGATGGTGCGAAGACTTTGCCCCGTAAGGAGCGCCTTGCACCCTCGACGGTGTTGGGCGATCGCTGGGAAGTGCTCGAGTTCTTGGGTGAGGGCGGCATGAGCACCGTTTACAAGACGCGCCATCAGGTCATGGGCAAAGTAGCTGCTGCCAAAGTTTTGCACGCTCATTTGGTTTTTAAGGACAAGAATCTTCAGCGTTTTCAGCAGGAGGGCAAGGCGTCGAGCATCATCGATCACCCCCATGTGATCTCCGTTTATGACTGCGGCGTCTCGTCTGACGGACGGCCGTTTATCATGATGGAGCATCTCTCAGGCATAAGCCTGGCCGAGCTTATCGCGAAAGAAGGCCCGTTGCCTCTCGACAGAAGCATTGCCATTTTTCGCCAGATCTGCGATGCCATGGCTGCGGCGCATAAGAAGGGCGTTGTTCATCGCGATTTGAAACCGAGCAATGTGATGCTCATCGATGAAGGTTCTCAAAAGGACTTTGTCAAAATCGTGGACTTCGGCATTGCGCGCTTGCTGCCGAGAGAAGATCTGGGTGAGACGCATCATCAGCTGACGCAAACAGGAGAAATTTTCGGCAGTCCGCTCTATATGAGCCCGGAGCAGTGCCTCGGCAAAAAACCTGACGCTCGATCGGACATCTACTCAATGGGTTGCTTGATGTATGAGGTTTTGTCCGGTCGCCCGCCCCTCAAAGGAGAGAGCGTGCTCGAGACTCTGCATAAGCAATGCGACGACATGCCCGAACCATTTGCCCGCGGCAAGCTGGGCAATGTGCGCAATCAAGTGGTTGAGGCAGTGATTTTCAAAGCATTGGCGAAGGATCCGGATCTCAGATATCAGTCCATGGAGGATCTCAATCGCGATTTGCAAGCAGCATCATCGGCGATGGCACCCGTGAAGTTCATCCAGACTCTTGCCGCTCGTGACTTCCTGACGCGATGGCGTGCCGCCAAGAAGAAGGAAATTTTTCTTGTGCGCTTGATTGTCATTGTCGCTGCGCTCGCCTTTCCGCTTGCTCTGGCCTTTGTCTGGTTTTCAAACCAGATGTCGAAGTGTGCCGATATTCCTGCCGGCATCGCTACCGTCCATGTCACAAGTTGGCCTCGCCCATGGGTGGTGAGGGCTCAGCCGACACCTAAGTATGCAGATGTGCTTCAGGTAAAGACGATGGCTGTCAAAAGAGCCCGCGCCGCCTTTTTCTCCAATCCGGATACGGCAGTGAATGATTTGGTTGATGCGCTTTCCCGGCGAGCAGATTGGTCGGCCGAGAACGGCTATTACGCCCAGGCGGCCAATGACTATCTGGAAGCCAGTGAGAGGAGAAAGACTTATCTGCTCAAAAACAATTTCTCAGAGGAGGCAATTTTACAGGACGAGCCTATAATTGGGCTCAAGATCGACGAAGCAAGAAACCTTTATCTGTCCGGACAAAGGACTCCCGCGGATGCAATCTACAGCGAGGTTTTTAGAGCCTGGAAGACGAAGCTTCCGCATTACAGCAGGAATGTGATGGAAGCGCTCGATAACTACGCTCAGCTTCAACTGAGCAAGATTTATCCCGACAACAAGCGTGCCGCAGAAATCTATGACCTGGCTGCTGAGGTTGCCAAAAGAGGTCCTAAAGAACACGAATCGAAGGAAGAAGCGCTCAACTGGTTTGCTAGATTCAAATGTCTGAGCGGAGAAGTTTTGCGACTCATGGGAGATCCTGACCAGGCACGCGAAAAGGCGCTGGCGGAGGCATGGAAGCAGAGGTCGAAGGACACGGACGAATCCCTTGCGGATGAAGGCACAGGAAAGCAAGCCCTTCCCAGTAAGTCCGAACGTGGATACTTATGGGAGTCCAAGCGAGCATATTCAAGGATGAGGGCTCATGTAAGCGATGTTCGGCGACGAGAGCCAAATCTGAAGCTGGACCCGCATGTCGGCGTGCTGAGCAATTGGGGAGAAGCACTGCTTTTTGCCAAGTATGGTGTCCATAAACGCGCGGAAGAGAGCTTTCAGGAGGCCATCGCTCAGGTGCGGAAATTGAATGGATCTGAATGGCGCCAGCTTGAAGCCCAGATTCTGAAAGATTATGCCATCTTCCTTGGCCAGGAAAAACCGATTGACGCCTTGCTTGTCAAGCTGAGAGCGGTTGATCTCTGGTCGCACTTTACACAAGGCAGTCAGCATCCTTAAAAATCCACATCGACTAGCGCCAATTTGGTATAAATCTCTTTCTTGAACTTGAGGAGGGATTGTCATGCTCACCTTGCTGAAGCCGGAGATAGAGGAATATGCTCGCAAAAAGAGCGATTCGCACCCCGCGCTGCTGGAGGACCTGACGCGGGAAACGCACTCGCAAATGGCGATACCTGAGATGCTGTGCGGGCCTCTGGAAGGACAGTTTCTCAAAATGATGGTGATGACATCCGGGGCCAAGAATGTGCTCGAGATTGGCATGTTCACTGGTTACTCCGCACTGTCCATGGCAGAAGGTTTGCCTGAGGATGGAAAGCTGATTACGCTCGAGATCGATCAGAAGGCGATCGATATGGCAAAGAAGTATTTTGCCGAAAGCCCTCATGGAAAGAAAATCGAAATCCGTAAAGGCCCGGCGCTCGAGACTCTGAAAGAGCTGTCCGGACCTTTTGATTTCGTCTTTATCGATGCGGACAAGCAAAATTACAGCAATTATTACCGGGCAGTGATGCCGAAGCTGAAAAATGGCGGCATAATCATGGTCGACAACGTGCTCTACAGCGGCGAAGTAGTTCGTCCGGGCAGTGACAATGCGCGGGCGATCGATGATTTCAACAATCTGGTCTCGTCCGACAAGCGTGTTGATAAAGTGCTGTTGACTATTCGTGACGGCGTGTTTTTCATCAGGAAAAAAGCATAAGCCATAACGCCGGGGTGGCGCCCCATGCCGCCCCAGCCGCGGCATTATGCTATGCATTAAGGTTAAAAGAGGTTGTCTAATGAAGCAAACCAGAGTCATTGATGCCCTTAGCAAAGATCTCATTGGCGCCAAGATTCGGTTGTGCGGATGGGTCAGAACCAGACGGGATTCCAAAGGCGGCTTCTCATTCCTGGAAGTAAATGACGGCTCTTCAATGAAGAGCGCTCAAGTCCTTGCCGGCAACGATCTGCCCAATTACGAATCGGAGATCTTGAATGCCGGTATCGGCAGCAGCGTGGAAGTGATTGGTACCGTCGTCGAATCGCCGGGCAAGGGGCAGGCTACGGAGATAAAGGCAGAAGCAGTGAAGGTGCTCGGATATGCGGATCCGGCAACATATCCCCTGCAGAAAAAAGGAACCTCTTTTGAATTCTTGCGCACCATTGCCCATCTTCGCCCGCGCACCAATACATTCGGCGCTGTGGCGCGTGTGCGCAACGAGATATGCCGCTCGATTCACAACTTCTTTCAATCACGTGGATTCATTTACGTCCATTCGCCGATCATCACGGCAAGTGACTGTGAAGGCGCAGGGCAAATGTTCAAAGTGACTACTCTTGATCTGGCCAATGTTCCTATTAAGAACGGCGATGCGGCAAAGGCAGTCGATTTCGAGCAAGACTTTTTCGGCAAGCCGACAAATCTGACCGTCAGCGGTCAGTTGGAAGCAGAAATTTATGCCACTGCGCTCACCAACGTATACACCTTCGGTCCGACGTTCCGTGCTGAAAACTCAAACACATCAAGGCACCTTGCTGAGTTCTGGATGGTGGAGCCGGAGATGGCTTTTTGCGATCTCGAAGGCGACATGGAAATGGCGGAGCAGTTCTTGAAGTCGATCTTTTCCGACGTGTTGAACAACTGCTCGGACGACATGAGCTTTTTCAACGAGAGAATCGACAAAACTGTCATTGAAACATTGCAGGGTATTGTGGACAGCAGCTTCGAGCGCGTGTCTTATACGGAAGCCGTCAAAATTCTGGAAATGAGCGGCGAGAATTTCGAGTTTCCTGTCAAATGGGGCATCGATTTGCAGTCGGAGCACGAACGTTATTTGACGGAGAAGAAATTCAGAAAGCCAACCATCGTCTTTGATTATCCCAAGGACATCAAAGCCTTCTACATGCGCCTCAATGATGATGAGAAGACAGTTCGAGCGATGGATGTGCTGGTTCCTAAAGTGGGCGAGATAATAGGCGGCAGCCAGAGGGAAGAACGGGCCGATGTGCTGGAGGCACGCATGAAGGCTCATGGACTGAATCCTGAGGAGTATTGGTGGTATCTTGACCTCAGGCGCTATGGAACCGTTCCTCACGCCGGATTTGGACTGGGACTGGAAAGAACGGTTCAATTCGTGACTGGAATGGGGAATATCAGAGATGTGATACCGTTTCCCCGCACTCCCAAAAGCGCAGAGTTTTAGTCCGTGTCCATGCCGAATCTCTAATTCAGTAGAGAACGATACTGCGCAACCTCGAATTTGAGTCCGTCCAATCTAGTTGCCCAATGAGGAGAAAAACATGGAAGTTTTACCCCATGTAAAAACCGATCGGCGTTACACGGATCGCCTTGTTGAAATACATTCGCATGAAGACGTACCTCGATCGTGGCAAAATACGCCCATCGAAGCATTGATCATGTCGCAGAATTTCGGCTGGCCGGTCAAATCCAGTGACTCGCCGGGGCTTTTGATCGCCACCTGCATCGAGTTTCGTTATGCTTTGCCGATTCCGCGCATGTATGCATACGTCATAAGACGAGCGAGCGGGCGCTTGATTGGTTCCGAATTCACTATCGGCTACGTTCTTGCCAAAGGCGTACAGCATATAGCCATGGTCGGGCACAATGATTGTGGAATGGCAAAAGTGCCGGAAGCGCTTCCGAGAGTTATTGATGCTTTCGTCAATCAAGGCTGGAGCAGGGAGCTAGCCCAACAGTATTGCCAAAAACAGGCAGAGCGCTACGCCATGGGTGATGAACTTGATGGGCAGGCTGCGGAATACCATAGGCTGCGTTCGCTGTTCCGAAAGGTGACGATTGCGCCGTTGTTTGTCTCGCTCTACGACAGCAAGTTCTACATCCCCAAGTGGTATCTGGAAGAGCAGGAAAAGGGCTCATCCATGCAGTCGTATAGAGTGCCGGACGAGGAGATAAAGAAACTACTCGTCTAGTTTTCTTTTCGTCAGCGCGGTGAGACAAGAAACTACCCGTCCAGTTTTCTTTCCGTCAACGCGGTGAGACAAAGAAACTACTCGTCTAGTTTTCTTTGCGTTAACTCGGTGAGACAAAGAAACTACTCGTCCAGTTTTCTTTTCGTCAACAGCTACCGCCACTGCAGGTGGTGCTTTTTATTCGTTGCCTCCCTGCGAGCAAGCGTGACACCGATCCTGGCCGGGCATCATCTTGTTTCGCATATCAAAAGTCGCCAATTCTCTACCCTGCCTTCGATCTCAAAGCGCAAAAGGTGATTCCTTGTCAAATCGCGCCCCACGTCGGAGAACCTTGGAGGTGTTTTCGCTTCAAGGCGCAAAAAACAATATCCGCGGTCTGTCCCCTGAGAAGCGTGTCTTGCATTCAGGACGAGCGGTCGTTGGGCTCCGGTCCGTTGGATTTGATGCGCCAGCCGATTTGCTCGAGCGCTTCATAGAGAGTGATTTGACTGCGCTGGCAATACTGCAAGGCGACGATTGCCTGATCTTCAGACAGCATGCCTTGCCGCAAAAGTGTTTGGCAGCGAGTGGCGGCTTCCAATAAAGGTTCGTCTATAGTTCCGGCAATCAAAAGCACGCGTCCTATAATCTCCGAGTTCTGATAAGCGATATCAAACGCTCGTTTTATGTCGTTGTCGTTGACGATTGCTGCCTTCTTCAAAAGATCGGCCAGCGGAGTCACCTCATCAGAGACTGGAGGCATTGTCATCGACAAAGTAGAGATGGCTTGTTCGAGAGAAATCCCTTGCGTGTGCATGCGCCTTACGACCTGGATTCCTTGGAGCGCTATAAGTTGACCCGTTGTAACCATAGCCTGAACTCTCAGGGCAGAATACAGCAAGTCGCGAGTGATCAGTCCCTTCGCCACCAGCACTTGACCGATCGGTTGGTTGAGACTGAGGCTGGCCTCGATCGCCTCGATGACATCAGTCTCGGTAATCAAGCCGGACAACCTAAGCAATTGACCGAGATGGATTGATGGCGCTTTGCGGGGAGGCAGTAAACCCTGATCTTTGAGCGACTGCTCCAGGCTGACGCTGCGCTGCTTTGCCGCTTTCAGTCCCTCTACTGCTTGTTCGTGATTGACGATGCCATCCCTGAGCAGGACCTGCGCGGTAAGGGCAGCGGTGAGGACATTCGGAGAGACCAGGCGCATGGCAGTGATAATGCGGGCAAGCGGCAGACCGCTTTGAGCAGCGGCTTTGACAGACCTTTCCAGATCGTCGGCTGATATGAGCTCGGCACCCATAAGAAGCTCGCCCAGTTTGGTGGCGGTTGCAGCTTTCTGATGGCTGGGGGACCATTCCAGCTCTTCGAGCGCTTGATCCAGGCTCAGCTTCTTCTTCCTGACGAGCTTCAGCGCGTCGATCGCTGTTTTTATCTCCAGTACTTCATCGCGGATATGGGATTGAGCCTGCATCGTGGCCGCAAGCTCTTCTTCACTGAGCTTGCCGGCGATGATTAAGACTTGCCCGAGCGGCAGTCCGTTCTGGCCGGCCAGGTTAATTGCTTCTTGAATCTCTTGGCTCGATACCAGGTCGGCTCGGGTTAAAAGTTCGCCGATCCAGAGCGAAGCGCTGTCTGACATCCCACCCTCCAGATCTCCTATGGAACCTATTCCAAGGTGACATCCCGGCTAAACGGATAAATTGAGAGCTGCTTCCCCCGGCAGAAAAAAGAGAGAAGTGCTGTGAAGCGCCCGATAAGGCATCATATATGGTGCTCTGCCCAACGGAGAAGAAAATATTCTCTATAGCGTTCCAGCGCTATCCGAATCGGCAATCTGCGCCGGTGTGCCGGTGCTTTCTTCGTCGGTCGTTTCTTTTGCGACCGTCTTCACTTTGGGCCGAAAATCGAATTTGTCGATCCTTATGTAGCAATCAACCATGCGATTGCGGTCGTTCATCAGACCCAGCTGTTTAGCCGCTTCCTTGGAGACGTCGATAACGCGATCGGGGGTGAAAGGTCCGCGATCGTTGATCACGAGAGTGCATGTTTTGCCGTTTTTGCGATTGACTACGGTCAGCTTTGTGCCAAAAGGCAGTGTCTTGTGGGCTGCGGTGAGCTTGTTTTCGTCGTACTTCGCCCCGGAGGCTGTTCTATTTCCGTGCAGACTGCTGCTATAGAAGTCGGCTTTGCCTGAACAAACCGGCTTGGTCGATTCATGACCATATGCAGTTTGCGCAAAGACCGTAAAAAACAGGGCGAGAACGACTGATGATACCGTTTGTGATGCCGCCTGGAAGTTGTGATGGATGCCGGCAAGATCATGGAGTATGCGCCTGGACATGGCTTTGCCTCACATTTGTTAGTATGCAGTAACCACCTGGATTTCCCAGCGTGTATCGCTCGACATCCGAGCGATTGGCAGGTGCGACTGATTTCAGTCAACAATTGTTCCAGATTTCTTTATGTATTTGCATGAGAGTTCAACCTCTCTTGGCAGCTTCTATATCTTTATCCGGGCGTTGGAAAAGAATGATGCCCAACACCGAAGTGAGGCTGAGTGCAATCAGCAAACCGAAAGCAGCATGGAAGTTTCCTGTTTTGGTCGCCAAAATGCCCGTGATGGCCGGTGCGACGATTCCTGCAAAGGCGAAAAATGTATCCATGATCCCCAGACTTGTCGCTGCCCGGTCTTTGGCCAGATCGCAGTTCAAAGCATAAAACGCGGCATTGGGCATCAGACCAAGTCCCACCCCGAGGGAGATCATAGTTATTGCCAGCTCCAGGCTCGGAGAAAACATAAGAGGTATAAAACAGAGCGCCGACAACAACTGACAACTCCAGATAAGATGCGTGCGCGCCACTCTGGCGCTGCCCGTAACACGCCACAACCAATCAGACAAAAATCCGGCGGAAGCGAGCAATATGCCGGCCGTCAACCAGGGAGCAATGAGAAAGATGCCGACTTGTTTGAGGTGCAAACCATAAGTCTCCTCGAGATATCCCGGCAACCACGTCATCGAAAAGAAGAGCAAATAGCCGAAGGCAAAGAAGGCTATGTTGTTGGACATCAAAGAGGGATTTAAGAGCATATATCGCCATGTGGTCTTTCCCTGCTTTAACTCATGGTGTCTTATCTCGTGATCGGATAGCTGCCGATTAAAAGATTGTCCTTCGCGAATATGCTTTACTTCCCCATCGGACACGAAGCGGCAGGTTTCCGGATAGTCTCGATAGATGATGTACCAAACCACAGCCCAGGCAATGCCGAGAGATCCGAGCACGGCAAACATTGCTTTCCAGCCGAGATGAAATATGAGGTTGGTGATGAGCGGCGCTCCGATGACCGAGGCTAGCGGCACGGCGGCAAGTTCAATCGCTGTTGCCCGAGCCCTTTCAGTGCGTGGCAGCCAGTCGGCAACGACTCTTGTAAGCGCAGGAAAATGCGGGCCTTCGGCAAGTCCGAGCAGGGTGCGAAAAGCAAACAAAATCCAGAAGCCGCTCGCCAGACCCATAAGGGCAGTGCATCCCGACCACAAGAGGGCAGCGCCTGACCAGACTTTGTGAGAACCCCAGCGGTCGACCATGATGCCGCCGCCCAGCGTCATGACCATATAGCCGATGCCGAAAGCAGAGGCGATAAAACCAAAATCCTGATCTGTGAAGCCGAACTCTTGTTTGAGGGGCGTGATTGCGTAAGAAATCGCAGATCGATCAAGGTAATTGACGAGGGTGATGAGGAATGCCAGTCCTATGATTACCCAGCGGAAGTTGCCCGCCTTTTCCACTTCCTTATTAATGTGACCAGGTGCTTCCAAATCCTTGAGTCCCTGCATTGTCCCCTCCATCAATGGTTGCTTGCCGGGGTAGGTCTTCCGATATCGGTTGAGCGTCGGGCTCGAACCCCGGAAGGTAGGTCTTCCGATATCGGTTGAGCGTCGGGCTCGAACCGCCGGAAGGTAGGGTCTTCCGATGTCGTTTCAACCCTTCACGACGCCTCGCAAAGAGCCGCAATCCCCTGCTCGGGTGAATTAAGCTTACCGGAGGAAGCTTGTCTGGTGATAATCGACCTGGCGTTTCTAATACCGGTCTAATAGATTTCTGGGAGAATTTATCTTTCCCTTTGAACTTTTTGGGTCGTTTTTTCGTAATTCAAAGTAGAGACCCTTTTGGGGGAGATGGTAGTGAGGAGAAGTTCCATGAAGTCATTCCGAAAATTGCCCCTTATGTTATCCGTTGCTGGCCTTACCGCCATGCCCGCATTCGCTCAGGAAATGCCTGACGCATCAGTTGAAGTTTTTGAGGAGAGCGCCATGCCGTTTACTATCGCGGCGGCGCCGCCGATCGATACTTTTGCGTTCAACGTCCCCATTGAGGGGGGCGTTGAGATGGACGCTCTGACAATGGCCGGCGGCGAGGTGCCGTTCCCACCCCCTCCCGTGGTGGGAGCAGGCGGCTGTGGTCCATGCCCGGCAGGTTTCCTTGGCTCGCTCAATCTTTCAGACGATCAATACGAAAAACTCTACGCTCTCAAAAACTCGACTTTGGATAAGCTCGGTCCGAAGATGGTTGAAGTTCGTTCGGCCGAACGGCATTTGAAAGACGTTCTCACCAGCCCGACCGTAGACGTTAAAAGGGCCAAAGACCTGCAGGCGAAAATCAATACTCTGAAAGCCGACATCGCTAATCTTAAGCTGGACAGCAAATTAGCGGCTCTTGAAGTCTTCACTCCCGAGCAGCGGAAGGAAATTCGAGAGAAGGCAATCCGCGGCGGACCCGGCAAGATGATGATGATGAGGCGGATGATGCATCACAAATTCCGAGGCGGCGGACCGGGCAGAGGACCTGGTGGTCCGGGCGGACCGGGCGGCCCTGGTGGTCCGGGCGGTCCCGGCGGTCCGGATGCCCCATAGCCTGGTTGGCTGGTCGCTTTCAAGGGCGACGTTTTGAAATTGGCGGTCCTGCCTGACGGGCTGTTTTATGCAGCCCGTCAGTGTTTACTCACATTTTGGGTTTATCTAACCGCCCCCTAATTTTTCTCTTTCGAGGTGTCGTAAGATCAGATCGTTAGTAGTAATGTGCCGCGGAACAAAATTCCGCACTTTTCGCCCCTGCCGCAGCTACAAGTGAATGATGCGCCCTTTCAAACTTTTTCTTGCCGCTTTGATCTTGACCTCGAGTGCGCCTGCTTTTGCAAACTGGTATGACAGTGAACATACTTGTATGGAGCGAGCAAAAACTTTGTTCCGCACCGGGCAATTCGACCAGGCGCTGGAAGCAGCCGACCGGGCAATTGCTCATAACCCTAAGTCGGCAGAAGCTTACTACTATCGCGGCATTATCAATCACACGTTGAAACGCTACGATCGCGCGATTGCCGATCTCAATGAAGCGATATCGCTCGAGTCGGACTTGCCCGCCTACTATATAGCGCGCGGGCAGCTGTATGCCAATCAGGGAAAGAACGAGCTTGCTATTGCTGACTTTGATGAAGCAATAAAACGTGATCCCGGCAATCAGCAGGCAATCATCAATCGTGACTTTTGCAAGGCGGAAGTGGAGCGGCTAAAGAAAGTGGCGCTCGCGAAGGAGCAGGAAAAGCTTAAGCCTCCTGCACCACTTGCGGTGCCGGTTGCAGTATCTGGAAGCTCCCGTTCATCCAGCGAATCAT